>NZ_JBGLYV010000018.1:0-83403 GCF_047304225.1 Pseudomonas sp. Pseusp3
GTCCGGCGGCGCCCGGGGCTCGCGACATCGCCGCGTGGACCAGCGACCTGGTCCTGACCGGCAGCACCGTCACCTACCATTCCGATCAACCCGGCCCGGACAGACTGTCCTGGCAGCAAGCCGTCACTCAGGCCCAGGCCGGTCAGCGCTACGACGCCATCCTGATGCACGCCTACCCGCGCGCCAGTCTCAGCCGCTGGGACAACCCGGTCGCGTCCTGCGAAGCATTGCCCGCCGCACAGGAATGGCTGCAGAAACAACGGCGCGGCTGGCGCCCAATGCTTGAAAGCGAAACGGGCTACAACGAAGTCAGCACCTTCGCCGTATGCCGCCTTGCCTTCGGTCGCCCCTATGTCGACCGCGAACGTCAGCGAATCTACGTGCGTGGCGCGCAGACACTGCAAGACCGCCTCGACCTGACCCACGAATACCTGCACCTGGCCTTCGAAGCACACCCCAACGGCCAGGATGAAACCTACATCGAAGGGCTCGCCCGCCACCTCTTGCTGGAATAGGCCATGAAACTCCGTTATCCACAGGTCTTGCTGTTGCTCTGTTCGCTGGTGGCGCTGTCATCGGTGATGGCGGCCGACAGCGTCAAGCTCGACACCCCCGCAGGTGGCTGGCGCACCGGCGCGCCCGAGGGCGAAGGGGAAAGCTTCCGGCAAACCGTCAACTACCCGGCCTCGTCGGTGAACACCCCGACAGGGCAGGCCAATACCGCTCGCATCAGCGGGCAGATCAAGGCCACAGCCAAATCGACAGAGCCCGGTCGACTGATCGTCAACGGGGTGAGCATGCCGCTGAAAATCGACCCGGCCGGCCGTTTCGACCGCCCGTTTTCATTCCCCAACGGCAGCAACAGCGTCGAGGTTCGCAGCCCTGATGGCCAACAACGTCACCGCACGCAATTGCTCAACAGCAGCGGTGGCGCGACCCCGGCCAAGTTGCGCGTATTGCTGTCCTGGGACAGCGACAATACCGATCTCGACCTGCACCTCATCACCCCCGACGGCGCGCACATCTGGTACGGCGACCGCGTCGTCCCCAACGGCGCAGCGCTCGACGTCGACGTCACCACCGGCTACGGCCCGGAAATTTTCGCCATGCCCGCGCCGATCAAGGGGCAATATCTGGTGTATGTGAACTACTTCGGTGGCGGGTACAGCAGTGATGAGGAGGGGCAGGAAGACGCGGTGCAAGCGCTGACCACGGCGCAGGTAACGGTGATTACCGAAGAGGGGACGCCGAGCGAGAAGATGGAGACGTTCCTGGTGCCGATGCGTGCGGTGGGGGAGCTGACGTTGGTGAAGGGGTTTAGTTATCCGTGAGGGGGATAGTGACAGCAGTGCTGACACTATTCGTTTTACTTGTCGCAGCAGTGCTGCGACAAATTCAAGTGCTGAGCAGTTCACTTTCTTTCAGGCATTAAAAAGCCGGCTTGTGGCCGGCTTCTCGGGGACTGGCTTGGATCATTTTTGGTAAACCGCGCCAGCCTTCAAAACGTACACCCGGATCTTGCGTCCGGCTGTGGGACCTGGTGAGAAAGTCATCTGCCAGGTCAGTGCATCCGAGCCGCAAGGCGGGTCGATGCGCAAATGTGGGGCGCAGCATACGCAGGTTTGATGGAAATTCCCAGCGGGAAGTGCGAGGCAGAGCCGCCGGGCCACTCGGGTGGGGCGGCAATGGGTGGTCTGGAGCGCTTAAAGAAACGGTACCGCCGGCCGCCGTTTGTTCAGGGTCGACCACCAGAATACCCAACCCAGCACCCTGATGTTCTGCTCTTCGATCTGTGCGGCCCTGAAGATTTCATCCGGGTATTCGGCGCGGTTGTGGCTGCGCAGTCGCAGGGAGTTGCCCGGCAATCGGTGCAGGTACTTGATGCGTAGCATGCCGTCATGTTCGATGGCGTAGATCTCGCCATCGATGATCTGGGTCAGGCCTCGGTCAATCGCCAGGGTCGAACCGTCTTCAATTTTCTCTCCCATGCTGTTACCGCTCATGAAGGCACAAATGGCGTCGGCGTGGTTGATTTCCAGGGAGTCAAGGTGGCTGCGGGGCAGGCGGATCGATTGCTTGGGGTCTTCTATGACGTGGGTTTTGTTGGAGCCCGGGGCGATAAAAGCTTCTGTATAGAAAGGCAGTTCGACGTCGGCAGGCTCGATGACCGTGTAGACACCGCGAATGGTCTGGGCATCGAAGGTGTTGCCGGATTCGTCGAGCAGGCGCAGGTGTTGGGCGTCTTTCAGGCCTTCGCCGGTTTTCAGCCAATCGCTGCTGACGGAGAGTTTTCTGGCGACTTCTTCCATGCAGTGGGCGGGCACGCCACGGGTGTACCAGTTATGTACATTTTGCGGAGCCGTATCCAGAAAGTCGGCAAATCCGGTGGTTGTGATGTTCGCTGCTTCGAGGAGCGCTTTAAAGCGTGGGCCGCTTGTGTTCTTTTTCATGAACACGAGTCTACTGGCGGCTGGTAGGGGTTTGAATAAACGCCTCGTTCAAATTTCGCGGGAAATTTACGACCGGATGTAAGACGCTCTTGGGGAATTTTAAACATGCAAAAACCAAGAGCTGCCACGGTTAAACGGGCCGTTTGGCGTGCTTATCAAGCACCCACAAAAAACCCCGGATCACCCGGGGTTTTTCTTGAAGCCTGGAGCTTGAAGCTCGCGGCTGCTTTTAGCCCTTATAGGCAGCAACCGACTTGGTGATCGCGTCGCGGGCGGCGTCTGCGCCAGCCCAGCCTTCGATCTTCACCCATTTGCCTTTTTCGAGATCTTTGTAGTTCGCGAAGAAGTGCTCGATCTGCTGGATCAGCAGCGCTGGCAGGTCGGTGTATTCCTTCACGTCCACGTACAGCTGGGACAGCTTGTCGTGTGGGACTGCGATCACTTTGGCATCGCCGCCACCGTCGTCGGTCATGTTCAGGATGCCGACCGGACGAGCGCGGATCACCGAACCTGGAGCAACCGGGTAAGGGGTTACAACCAGCACGTCGAGGGGATCACCGTCGTCAGCCAGGGTGTTCGGGATGTAACCGTAGTTGGCCGGGTAGAACATTGGGGTGGCCATGAAACGGTCAACGAACAGGCAATCGCTGTCTTTGTCGATTTCGTATTTGATCGGCGCGTGGTTGGCCGGAATCTCGATCGCGACGTAGATGTCGTTCGGCAGGTCTTTGCCAGCCGGAATCTTGCTGTAGCTCATTGGGCGTTGCCCCCGTTAGTTGACCAGAAATACTTGGCCGGATTGACCAAAAAGTGGCGGCGATTATAGGCATATTCCTGGGTCGACGCCATGTACCAGAAGTCGTATGGCGCTTACTGGTCTGCCTGATAGACAGGGTCATGCGCCTTTAGTTGCTTCAACCTCGCCAGCGGGTCCTGGCGATAGAACAACTTCAGCTGCTGGTACACCTGTGGATAAACCTCGTGCAGCAAATCCGGAGCGCTGAAGAAGTATTCGCTGGTGACGGCGAAGAACTCGGCAGGGTTTTCGGCGGCATACGGGTCGATGGCCGTTTCGGCGTCGGGATTGCGCTCCAGTTGCCGGTCGAGGTCGTCGTAGGCCTTTTGCATGACGTTGGCCCAGTCGCTGACCCGCATGTCGGGATGCAACGGCGGCAGGCCGTTGGCGACGCCGTTGAGCATGTCGAGTTTGTGCGCCAGTTCGTGGATCACCAGGTTGTAGCCTTCCCAGCCACCACTGGCCATCACACCCGGCCAGGCGAGGATGATCGGGCCTTGCTGCCAGGCTTCACCGCTGTGCTCACCGTCCCATTCGTGCTCGACGCCGCTGGCATCGCGATGGCGCTGAGGGCTGAGGAAGTCGTCGGGGTAGAGAATGATTTCGTGGAAGCCCTGATACCAGTTCAGGTCGCCGAGGTGCAGCAGCGGCAGTTGCGCCTGGGCAGCGAGCAGCAAGCGTTGCTCCTGATGCAATTCGACGCCGGGCAGGGCGGTCAGGTGCTTGTCTTCGAGGAACAGCACGCAAGCTTCGCGTAGCCATTGGTCTTCGGCGGCACTGATGCCATCGAGAAAACTCAGGTGCTGGCGCACCCGTTGCCACATGTCATCGGCAATCGGGTGCTTTGCCAGGGTGCGCCGGCGACGCCAGGCGCTCAGGGACCACATCGTGTCAGCGCGATTCGGCTTTGGAGCTCGAAGCCGCAAGGCGGTTACGTACCATGCCAATGATCATCGGCACCAGCGAGAGCAGGATGATGCCAACCACCAGCAGCGACAGGTTCTTCTTGATGAACGGCACATTGCCGAAGAAGTAACCGAGCGTCACCAGCCCGCCGACCCACAGGACAGTGCCGAAGACGCTGAAGGCGAAGAAACGCGGATAAGGCATTTTCCCCACACCGGCGACGAAGGGTGCAAAGGTGCGGATGATGGGCAGGAAGCGCGCCAGGGTCACGGTCTTGCCGCCATGCTTGTCATAGAAGTCGTGGGTTTGTTGCAGGTAGTCGCGGCGGAAGATCTTCGAATTCGGGTTGCTGAACAGTTTTTCACCCGCCGTTCGTCCGATGATGTAGTTGGTGCTGTCGCCCAGAATCGCCGCCAGCATCAACAGGCCACCAAGCAGTACCGGGTCCATGCCGCCACCGGCCGCCACGGCACCGGCGATGAACAGCAGCGAGTCGCCCGGCAGGAAGGGCATGACCACCAGGCCAGTCTCACAGAAGATCACCATGAACAGGATGGCGTAGATCCATGCCCCGTAGTTGGTTACGAGCATGTCGAGGTAGACGTCGAGATGCAGGACAATATCGATCGGGTTGAAATCCATGGAAAGCACCTGTGGTAATGGCCCGACTCAGCAGGCCTGTGCGGATGACTTCGCGTAAGACTACGGATAAGGGTAGTTTTTCTTACAAGCCGGGAAGTTCGGGATTATACGAGGCGAGAGGTGAAAATCGCGTCGATATTGTAGCGGGGAATGTCATGGCAAGACCGATGGCTTGATACCAGACGTTGTGGGAGCGAGCCTGCTCGCTCCCACAGGTGCAGGTGATTCAGAGTTCGTCGCTGATCGGCAGCACATAGTTCTTGAATTCGGTGTCTTCCTTGAATCCGATGGATTCGTAGGTTTTGCGCGCGACTTCGTTGTTGCTGCTGGTGGAAACACGCATGCGCACGGCATTGGTTTCCTTGGCCATTTTTTTGGCGGTGCGGATCAGGTTGTCGGCCACCAACTGGCGGCGGGCGTCCTCGGCGACATAAATATCGTTGAGGATCCACACACGTTTGAGCGAAAGCGAGGAGAAACTCGGATAAAGCTGACAAAAACCCATCAGTTTGTTGCTGTCGTCATCGGACAGCGCCAGGTAGATCACCGACTCCTTACGACGCAGGCGTTTTTCGAGGAACGCCCGGGACGAGTCCGGATACGGCAGGGAGCCATAAAACTCACGATATTTGACGAACAACGGGGTCAGCAGGTCCAGGTGTTCGAGGGTCGCTTGAATAATCCGCATGGTAGGTCTCGTCTTCAAGTGGCTGTCTACGTCTATGACGGCGATGGGAAACCCTTGGCGGCCGCGCCACGATCCTGCCTGAAACTGGTACGAGTGTGCAATGCAGAAGCGGTTCAGGCATTCGGCGGGCCGAGCAGGAAATTACCCTTCATGTCGGCTCCCACGTCCGACTCCAGTGTCTGAACCTGTGCTTCATCCTTCAGATTGACCCCTGACAACTGCCGTCGGCAGGCTTCGCGCATCAAATACAGCAAACGGTGTGCCGCCATGCCGTAACTCAGGCCTTCGAGCCGCACGTTGGAGATGCAATTACGGTAGGCATCGGTAAGGCCGACCTTGGGATTGTAGGTGAAATATAAACCCAGGCTGTCCGGAGAGCTGAGGCCAGGACGTTCGCCGATGAGGATTACGGTCATTTTTGCTCCGAGCAATTCACCGATTTCGTCAGCGACCGCCACGCGCCCCTGTTCCACCAATATCACCGGCGCTACAGTCCAGCCTTCGGCTGCAATCTGTTCTTCGAGGCGCGCCAGAAAGGGCAGGGTATGGCGATGAACGGCCAGCGCCGACAAGCCGTCGGCGATCACTATCACCAAATCGACCCCGCCAGGATGTGCCGAAGCATACGTGCGCAGGCTCTTTGCCGACGTGTCACTCAGTTTTCGTCCCAGGTCCGGGCGTTGCAGGTAACTGTTGCGGTCGATCGCCGCGCTGTGCAGCAAGAGACTTTCGTGCCCGCGTTCGGCCAGTTGTGAGCTGAGTGCCGTGTGATCGAACGGCAAATGCACCGCATCCCGCGCCTGGGCGTGGGCGTATTGGAAGTCCAGTTGGGCGTGGGTGGGAATGCTGGTACCGGTGCGACCCAGGGCAATTCGTGCCGGTGTCAGGCGTCGTAGTTCCAGCCATGGGTTGTGGGGATCGAAAGGTAGTTTGTCCATGTCATTACTCATCCCAGTTGCGCCAGGGCTTGGCGGAAGGCTGGTGGCAGGTTGCTGCCAAACAGAACCCGGCCGTCCGCCTGGGTGAAGATGCCCATTTTTGCCAGCCATTGCTCGAACTCCGGCGCAGGCTTGAGCCCCAGGGTCTGCCGGGCATAGAGCGCGTCGTGAAACGAGGTGGTCTGGTAGTTGAGCATGATGTCGTCGGAGCCGGGGATCCCCATGATGAAGTTGATCCCGGCGACACCCAGCAGGGTCAGCAGGGTGTCCATATCGTCCTGGTCAGCTTCGGCATGGTTGGTGTAGCAGATGTCGCAACCCATGGGCACACCAAGCAATTTGCCGCAAAAGTGGTCTTCCAGGCCGGCGCGGATGATCTGTTTGCCGTTGTACAGGTATTCCGGGCCGATGAAGCCGACGACCGTATTCACCAGAAACGGGTTGAAATGACGTGCGACGGCGTAGGCGCGGGTTTCGCAGGTTTGTTGATCGACGCCATGGTGGGCATTGGCCGACAGGGCGCTGCCCTGGCCGGTTTCGAAGTACATCAGGTTCTGGCCCAGTGTGCCGCGGTTCAGACTCAAGCCGGCGTCATAGCCCTCCTTCAATATACTCAGGTTGATGCCGAAACTGGCGTTGGCCGCTTCGGTGCCGGCGATCGACTGGAACACCAGGTCCAACGGGACACCGCGATTGACCGCTTCGATCGACGTGGTGACATGGGTCAGTACGCAAGCCTGGGTCGGGATCTCGTAGCGCTGGATGATCGCGTCGAGCATCTCCAGCATCGCGCAAATCGAGGCGATGCTGTCGGTGGCGGGGTTGATGCCGATCATCGCGTCGCCATTGCCGTGCAGCAGACCGTCGAGAATGCTTGCGGCGATGCCGGCCGGTTCGTCGGTGGGGTGATTCGGTTGCAGGCGCGTGGACAGTCGACCGCGCAGGCCCAGGGTGCCGCGAAACCGCGTGACCACGCGGATTTTTTGCGCAACCAGCACCAGATCCTGCACACGCATGATCTTTGATACCGCAGCAACCATTTCCGGAGTCAGGCCGGGGGCGAGGGCTCGCAGGACCTGTTCGTCGGCGGCATCACTGAGCAGCCAGTCGCGAAAGCCGCCGACGGTGAGGTGACTGACGACGGCGAAGGCTTGTTTGTCGTGGGTATCGATGATCAGGCGGGTGACTTCATCGGATTCGTAGGGGATCAGTGCTTCCTGCAGGAAATGGCTCAGCGGGGTGTCGGCCAACGTCATCTGTGCCGCGACGCGCTCGCCGTCATTGAGGGCTGCGACGCCGGCCAGAAAATCTCCGGAGCGTGCCGGGCTGGCCTTGGCCATCACTTCCTTGAGGCTGTCGAAGCGGTAAGTCTGGGCGCCGACGGTATGGGCGAATGCGGCCATGGGGCGGAGTCCTCCAATAATTACTGCGATCTGCTTTTCCTGTGGGAGCGGG
The DNA here is from genome assembly GCF_047304225.1 of Pseudomonas sp. Pseusp3. Taxonomy (NCBI): domain Bacteria; kingdom Pseudomonadati; phylum Pseudomonadota; class Gammaproteobacteria; order Pseudomonadales; family Pseudomonadaceae; genus Pseudomonas; species Pseudomonas sp. Pseusp3. The sequence goes on from NZ_JBGLYV010000018.1 coordinate 7,876, forward strand.
CTTGCTCACGAATGCGGTGTGCCATTCCAAATAAATGTCGACTGACACGATGCCTTCGCGAGCAAGCCCGCTCCCACATGGGAACTGCGTGCACTTCAATATGGCCGGCACCGGTCAGTGAGCCCGGTGCCGGTGCATTCAGACACCTTCGAGCATAGCGTCTACCGGTGCCTCGGAGCGTTGCTTGGCGGTCAGCTGGAAGTACAGGTAACCGGCAGCCATGAAGCCGAGGAAAATCAGGCCGATCAAGGTGTTGAACCACGCCATCGCCACCAGGCACACCACCGCCAGGAACAGCGCGATACCCGGCACGATCGGATAACCCGGGGCGCGGAAGGTGCGTTCCAGGTTCGGTTCGGTTTTACGCAGCTTGAACAGGCTCAGCATACTGATGATGTACATCACGATGGCGCCGAATACCGACATGGTGATCATCGCCGCCGTCAGGGTCATGCCTTGCAGATTGACCAGGCCATCGCTGTAGATCGCCGCAATGCCGATCACGCCGCCGGCCAGGATCGCCCGGTGCGGTGTCTGGAAGCGCGAAAGCTTTGCCAGGCCGGCGGGCAGATAACCGGCACGGGCCAAGGCGAAAAACTGCCGCGAGTAGCCGAGGATGATCCCGTGGAAACTCGCCACCAGGCCGAACAGGCCGATCCACACCAGCATGTGCATCCAGGTCGAATTGTTGCCGACCACCGCTTTCATCGCCTGGGGGAGCGGATCGTTGATGTTCGACAGCTGGCGCCAGTCGCCGACACCGCCCGCCATCACCATCACGCCGATGGCCAGGAACACCAGCGTCAGAATGCCGCTGACGTAGGCCTTGGGGATTGTACGTTTCGGGTCCTTGGCTTCTTCGGCAGCCATGGCTGCACCTTCGATAGCGAGAAAGAACCAGATCGCGAAGGGAATGGCGGCGAAAATGCCAGGAATCGAGCCCATCGTGAACTCATTGGCACCCGACCAGCCATTGAGCACAAAGTTGCTGAAGCTGAAGCCCGGCGCGACCACGCCCATGAACACCAGCAGTTCAGCGACGGCCAGCACGGTGACCACCAGTTCGAAGGTGGCCGCGATGCTGACGCCGAGGATATTCAGGCCCATGAACACGAAATAGGCGCCAACGGCGGCGATCTTCGGGTCCAGTTCCGGGTATTGCACGTTGAGGTAGGCGCCGATGGCCATGGCGATGGCCGGTGGTGCAAAGACGAATTCGATCAGGGTGGCGATGCCGGCGATCAACCCGCCTTTCTCGCCAAAGGCCCGGCGGCTATAGGCAAATGGCCCGCCAGCATGGGGAATCGCGGTCGTCAGCTCGGTGAAGCTGAAGATGAAGCAGGTGTACATCGTCGCCACCATCAACGCAGTGACGAGGAAACCCAGTGTGCCTGCGGTGCCCCAGCCGTAACTCCAGCCGAAGTATTCGCCGGAAATCACCAGGCCGACGGCAATGCCCCATAAGTGCAGGGTGCCGAGTGTGGGTTTGAGCTGTGTGGAAGAAGTAGTCATAAGTCCTCTCTATTTTTTATTGTTCGATCTTTTGGACTTTCGGGTACGACGGGTTGGGTGCAGATCCTGAATGACGGGTACGCAAGGCCCGTGCCAGAGCGGCCAGCCTTTGTGTTGTGTCATGAAGGACGTCTTCGCGGGCAAGTCGAATCGTCGCACCGCCGCTCCCACATTGAACTTGTGTCGGTTATCTAATGTGGGACTACACAAATCCCCTGTGGGAGCGGGCTTGCTCGCGATGACTATCGAAAGGGCGACACAGGAATACCTGCATCGCCCCCCGGTTTTTTAGAAGAAGCCCAACGGGTTGATGTCGTAGCTCACCAGCAGGTTTTTGGTCTGCTGATAGTGGTCGAGCATCATCTTGTGGGTTTCACGGCCGACGCCGGACTTCTTGTACCCGCCGAACGCGGCGTGGGCCGGGTACAGGTGGTAGCAGTTGGTCCACACACGACCGGCCTTGATGGCACGGCCCATGCGGTAGGCGCGGTTGATGTCGCGGGTCCAGAGGCCGGCACCCAGGCCGAACTCGGTGTCGTTGGCGATGGCCAGGGCTTCGGCTTCGTCCTTGAAGGTGGTGATGCTCACCACCGGGCCGAAGATTTCTTCCTGGAACACGCGCATTTTGTTGGTGCCCTTGAGCAGCGTCGGCTGGATGTAGTACCCGCTTGCCAGGTTGCCCTCGAGTTTTTCCACCTTGCCGCCGGTCAGCAGCTCGGCACCTTCGCCCTTGGCGATTTCCAGGTACGAAAGAATCTTGTCGAATTGCTGTTCGGACGCCTGGGCGCCGACCATGGTGTCGGTATCCAGCGGGTCGCCACGTTTGATTTGCAGGACCTTCTTCATCACCACCTGCATGAACTCGTCGTAGATCGACTCTTGCACCAGTGCACGGGAAGGGCAGGTGCAGACTTCGCCCTGGTTGAAGAATGCCAGCACCAGGCCTTCGGCGGCTTTCTCGATGAAGGACGGTTCAGCCTTCATGATGTCTTCGAAGAAGATGTTCGGCGATTTGCCGCCCAGCTCCACGGTAGACGGAATAATGTTTTCGGCGGCGCATTTCATGATGTGCGAGCCGACCGGGGTCGAGCCGGTGAAGGCAATCTTGGCGATGCGCTTGCTGGTGGCCAGCGCTTCACCGGCTTCTTTGCCGAAGCCTTGCACGATATTCAGCACGCCCGGTGGCAGCAGGTCGCCGATCAGTTCGACCAGCACGGTAATGCCCAGCGGGGTTTGTTCGGCAGGCTTGAGCACCACGCAGTTGCCGGCAGCGAGCGCCGGGGCGAGCTTCCAGGCAGCCATCAGGATCGGGAAGTTCCACGGGATGATCTGCCCGACCACGCCCAGCGGTTCATGAATGTGATAGGCCACGGTGTTGCCGTCGATTTCGGCAGCGCTGCCTTCCTGGGCGCGCAGGCAGCCGGCGAAGTAGCGGAAGTGGTCGGCGGCCAGAGGGATGTCGGCGTTGAGGGTTTCGCGCACGGCTTTGCCGTTGTCCCAGGATTCGGTGATCGCCAGGGTTTCCAGATTCTGTTCGATGCGGTCGGCGATTTTCAGCAGCACCAGCGAGCGCGCCTGGGCGGAGGTGGCGCCCCATGCATCGGCAGCGGCGTGGGCAGCGTCCAGGGCCTTGTCGATGTCTTCGGCCGTGGAGCGCGGGAATTCGGCAATCGGTTGGCCATTCACTGGCGAGGTATTGGTGAAGTACTGACCTTTGACAGGCGCGACGAACTCGCCGCCGATGTAGTTACCGTATTTGGCTTTGAACGAAACGATAGCGCCTTCAGTACCGGGGTGAGCGTAACGCATGATGGTTTCTCCTTGGTTCTTGTGCTTATAAGGAAGACGCGCATGTGCGCTTGCTTTAAGCGTAGAGCAAGGGCCGGGCCAGTGCGTTGCATCTCAGGTAAATCAAGACCTTGCGCGATTTTTGTCGGACGTACGGAGCACGCCCGTGACGCTTTCGGTACAGCCGGCGTGACACTTTGTACCGCTTCTGGCACAGCCTGTGACCGGGTAGTCTTGCAGGCATTGCAATGCAGGCCCGGCTGGAGGATGCTCGGCATCACCTCATGCACGGGACGCCGAGCCCCGGGGAGAATAATAAGAAATGCACGACAACCATTTGAGTCGCCATGCCCAGCAAGTATTGACCGTGACCCAGGGCAAGGCCCACCTGCACGGCCCCGGCAGCGATCCGTCCATCGCCCGTTCCTGGCTGCGCTGCCTCGAGGACTATCATCTCGATCCGGCGCTGAGCATCGCACCGACGGTGCTGGAGCATGGCCGTGTCCTGGAAAGTCGCGAACGCTTGCAGCAGGTGCTGCACATTGCTGGCAATGAAATGACCAGCCTGCACCAGCAACTCTCCGGTGCCGGTCATGCGGTACTGCTGACCGACGCCCGCGGCGTGATCCTCAATTGCGTCACCGCGCCCGCCGAACGACAGATTTTCGAGCGCGCCGGGCTCTGGCTCGGTGCCGACTGGAGCGAAGCCTGCGAAGGCACCAACGGCATTGGCACTTGCCTGGTGGAGCGTCAGTCGCTGACCATCCATCAGGACGAACACTTTCGTGGCCGCCACACCGGCCTGACCTGCTCGGCGAGCCCGGTCTTCGATCCGCATGGCGAATTGCTGGCAGTGCTCGACGTGTCGTCGGCGCGGCGCGATGTGTCGCGGCAAAGTCAGTTCCACACCATGGCTCTGGTCAATCTGTCGGCGAAGATGATCGAAAGCTGTTACTTCCTGCGCTGCTTCGACAATCAATGGTTGCTGCGTTTTCACTTGCAGGCCGAGTCCGTCGGTTTGTTCAGCGAAGGCTTGCTGGCGTTCGACGGAGAAGGGCGCATTTGCGCGGTCAACCAGAGTGCGCTGAACCTGCTTGGACACATTCGCGGCGGCTTGCTGGGCAAACCGGTGGAGGCGTTTTTCGACTGCTCGCTCGATGAGTTGCTGGGGCGGGCGAGTATCAATGCCGCGGCCAGTTGGCCATTGCGTACCCGTGATGGTCGCAAGCTGTTCGCGGTATTGCGCGGTGAGGCGCGGCGGTCGCTGCCGACTCCGAGGGTAACTGCTCCCACGGTTGCACACGCACCGCGCCTGTCAGGCATTTGCCTGGATGATGCGGCGTTGCAGGCGGACTTCCGCAAGGCCTTGCGCGTCTACGAGCGTGACGTGCCACTGCTGATCAACGGCGAAACCGGGTCTGGCAAGGAGGCCTTTGCCAAAGCGGTGCACCACGCCAGCCAGCGGGCGGAAAAAGCCTTTGTCGCCCTCAATTGCGCGGCCATTCCCGAAAGCCTGATCGAAAGCGAGCTGTTCGGTTACCGCGGCGGCAGCTTCACCGGCGCCCGCAAGGAAGGCATGCGCGGCAAGTTGCAACAAGCCGACGGCGGGACGTTGTTCCTCGACGAAATCGGAGACATGCCGCTGGCTCTGCAAACACGCTTGCTGCGGGTGCTGGAAGACCGGCAAGTGGTGCCGATCGGTGGCGAGCCGGAAGCGGTTAACGTGCGGATCATCAGCGCCACCCACCGCAATTTGCTGGATCGCGTGCAGGACGGCAGCTTTCGCGAGGATTTGTATTACCGGCTCAACGGGCTGGAGGTGGCGCTGCCAGCATTGCGCGATCGCAGTGACAAGTCGCAGTTACTCGACTTTTTACTGTCCGAAGAGGCCGGCACGGAAACCGTGCTGATCGACGGGCCGGCGCGGGAGGCCTTGTTGGGGTTCGCCTGGCCGGGCAACGTGCGGCAGTTGCGCAATGTGCTGCGTACGTTGGCAGCGTTATGCGATGGCGGACGGATCGGTCTGGAGGATTTGCCGGCCATGATTCGCCAGGTCCGACCGGTGGTAATGCAGGCCGTTGAAGAGCCATCGGAGCATCCGCTGGAGGATGCCGAGCGTTTAGCGTTGTTGAACGCGCTGGAGCAGACGCGCTGGCATATGACGCATACAGCAGAACAACTGGGCGTCAGTCGAAATACCCTTTATCGCAAGCTTCGTAAACACGGAATTACCCGTTAATCCGAGTCGCGCCATTCGCGAGCAAGCCCGCTCCCACAGGGACCGCATCGTTCCTGTGGGAGCGGGCTTGCTCGCGAATGGCGTCGGTGAGGGCGAAACACAAGGTGCGAATTTCCCCTCCCTAAGCTAACCTGCGGCCATGTTTTACGAGGTCGACTATGCACATTCATATTCTTGGTATCTGCGGCACTTTCATGGGGTCAATGGCGGTTCTGGCCAAAGAGCTGGGCCATCACGTGACCGGCTCCGATGCCAACGTCTATCCGCCGATGAGTACTCAACTGCAAGCCCAGGGCATCGAGTTGACCCAAGGCTACGACCCGGCGCAACTCGATCCGGCCCCTGATCTGGTGGTGATCGGCAACGCCATGTCCCGGGGCAACCCGGCGGTGGAGTACGTGCTGAACAAAGGCCTGCCTTACGTCTCCGGCCCGCAATGGCTGGCGGATCACGTGCTGCAAGGTCGCTGGGTACTGGCCGTGGCCGGTACGCACGGCAAGACCACCACCAGCAGCATGCTGGCATGGGTACTGGAACACGCAGGCATGGCCCCCGGCTTCCTGATCGGCGGCGTGCCGCAAAACTTCTCGGTGTCGGCGCGCCTGGGTGACACACCGTTCTTCGTCATCGAAGCCGACGAGTACGACAGCGCGTTCTTCGACAAGCGCTCCAAGTTCGTACATTACCGCCCGCGCACGGCAATCCTGAACAACCTCGAATTCGATCACGCCGATATCTTCCCGGACCTGCCGGCCATTGAGCGGCAGTTCCATCATTTGGTGCGGACCATCCCGAGCGAAGGCCTGGTGATCCATCCGACCACCGAGCCGGCGTTGCAGCGCGTTATCGAAATGGGTTGCTGGACCCCGGTGCAAACCACAGGAGCCGGCGGTCAGTGGCAGGTCAAGCTGCTCAGTGAAGATGGCTCGAAGTTCGAAGTGATGTTCGAAGGCGTCGCCCAGGGTGTGGTCGAGTGGGACATGACTGGCCAGCACAACGTCGCCAACGCCCTGGCGACGCTGGCCGCCGCACGCCACGTCGGTGTCGTGCCATCCATGGGCATCGCCGCGTTGAGCGCCTTCAAAAGCGTGAAACGCCGGATGGAGAAAGTCGCGGAAGTCCGTGGCATCACCATTTATGACGACTTCGCTCACCACCCGACCGCCATCGCCACCACGCTGGATGGGCTGCGAAAGCGCATCGGCGATGCACCGTTGATCGCAATCATCGAGCCCCGTTCCAACTCCATGAAGCTCGGTGCGCACCGTGACGGATTGCCGGAAAGCGTGGTCGATGCCGATCAGGTGATCTGGTACGCACCCGCCAACCTTGGCTGGGATCTGGCGGGCACTGCGGCGCTGTGCACTGTGCCGTCGATTGTCAGCGATTCCCTTGAAGGCATCATCGAGCGCGTGAAGAGCCAGGCCCAACCCGGCACTCACGTGGTGATCATGAGCAACGGCGGCTTCGGCGGCCTGCACGGCAAACTGGCCGAGGCGCTGAAATGAACAACGGCCCGGACCGCATCACCCTGGCAATGACCGGCGCCTCAGGCGCCCAGTACGGTTTGCGCCTGCTCGACTGCCTGGTGCGGGACGATCGTGAAGTGCACTTCCTGATTTCCAAGGCCGCGCAGTTAGTGATGGCCACCGAAACTGACGTCACGCTGCCGTCCAAGCCGCAGATGATGCAGGCGTTCCTCACCGAATACACCGGTGCTGCCGCCGGGCAGATTCGGGTGTACGGCAAGGAAGACTGGATGTCGCCGGTGGCCTCGGGCTCCGGCGCGCCCGCGGCGATGGTGGTGGTGCCGTGTTCGACGGGCACTTTGTCGGCCATCGCCACGGGTGCCTGCAACAACCTGATCGAGCGTGCTGCGGACGTGACGCTGAAAGAGCGTCGGCAGCTGATTCTTGTGCCTCGCGAGGCGCCGTATTCGAGCATTCACCTGGAGCACATGCTCAAGTTGTCGAACATGGGCGTGACAATCCTGCCGGCATCACCGGGCTTCTATCACCAGCCGCAAACCATCGACGACCTGATCGATTTCGTCGTGGCACGGATCCTTAACCTGCTGAATATTCCTCAGGACATGTTGCCGCGTTGGGGCGAGCATCATCTGACCAGCGATGAATAAGCTACTGGTGGTGGTACTGGCGCTGCAACTGGCCGGGTGCGCCACGGCGCGCACGCTCGATGCGGCCAAGCCGGGGGCACCGGTGGTGTACTCGGGTACTCGCCTGGATTTGTACGCGATGAACGGCGGTTGTTGCGCCAAGGATCGTTTCGGTGCCGAAGCACCGGGCTATCCCGGTGTCGACCTGCCGGCGAGTGCTTTGCTCGACACGCTGCTGTTGCCGCTGTCGTTGTTGACGGTAATTGGCGTGAGTTTTCAGGCGACGGGTGGGTTGTAATAGAGCGCTTCGCGCTCTATCGCGAGCAAGCTCGCTTCCACAGGTTTTTCAGCGATTTCAAAATTTGTGTACGACACAAAATCCTGTGGGAGCGGGCTTGCCCGCGAAGAGGCCCGCTCAGGCATCATAAAATTACTTGCCCAACTTCCTCAGCTCATCCGACTCGACAATCCTGACCCCGTCCTGCTCTTCCAGCGCCAGGCGCCACATCGCACGAGCCAGTTGGCAGGCCTCGATACCATGGTATTTGCCAGGGATCAGCCGAGACAACGGGCCGGCGACTTTCTCGCCCAGTCGCGGTTCGGTGCGATCACCCAGCAACAGCGAAGGGCGGCAAATAGTCAGCTGCGGCCAGTCTTGCGCGCGCAATGCGTACTCCATCTCGCCTTTGACCCGGTTGTAGAAAATCGAGGATCTGCGATCGGCTCCCAGGGCACTGATCACGATCAGGTGCCGTGCGCCCATCTCCCGTGCGCGTTTGGCAAAGGCTACGACCATGTCCAGGTCCACTGCGCGGAACGCCTGTTCCGAGCCTGCCTGTTTGATGGTGGTGCCCAGGCAGCAGTAGGCGATGTCGACACGGCCGTTCAACTGCGGCAGAAACTCCGCCGGGTCGCCGACGGGGTTTTCAAGGTGCGGGTGTTTGGCCAGTGGCCGGCGTGAGGGGGCCAGAACCCGGGTAATCGTTGGCTCGTTAAGCAGGCGATCAAGCAGGTGTTCACCCGTTAAACCGGTGGCTCCGGCGAGCAGCACGTGCTGAGGCGTCAAGTACATAGTGTTTCTCCCTTGATACTGTTCAGCTTAGTTGCTGTTTGCATCCTTGCTTTCGTTAGACGCACTTTGCAGGGCTTTTCGTGCCTGTTGTTTGCGCAGTAATTGCCAATGCGAAAGGACGGTTTTCGGTGCCCAGATCTGTGGTTCGGATGCTTCGAAACCGTCTGCCAGTTCACGTTCGGCGACAGTGGCCTTGGCCAGTTTGAAGGCTTGGTCCAGGTCATCGGTCTGGTTCAGGGCCTGGGCGAAGAGTGCATCGCCGAAGTAGGTGAAGTTGGCTTCCTCCGAGCAGCCGAAGGACACCCGGTCGGCCCGCGAGGCCGTCATGATCAGGGTCCGTTCATCCTTGAGGGCGGGGATGAAACCGCCGGAGTAGCAGGACGAAATCACGATGATCTTGTCGCGGTTTTTCAACGGGGCGAGAACAGCGGCCAATTCGTCGGCTGGAAGATCGGCCAGCTCCATGCGCGGCTGGTCCAGCACCAGCTCGTGTTCGCTGGTGCCATGGCTGGTCAGGTAGATGAAAATCAGGTCTTCCGGACCGCTGCGTTCGGCCAGCGTCAGGGCTGCTCGGCGCAGGTTTTCCCGGGTAGCCATCGGGCGGTCGGCGAGGTGGTCGCGATGGTTCACCAGGCGGATCTGGCCAAAGGCGCCGAAACGGGTGGTGAGCATATTGGCGACGTAGTCGGATTCGCGCAGAAATACGCTTTGCTTGCCATCACCGCCCAAGGTCAACGAATACAGCTCCACCGCCGGGGTCGAGGGCGGAATGCTGGTCAGCGCCGAGTCGAGCAAGCGCCCCTGCGCCAGCAGGCCGAGCTCCAGAGTGTCGGGCAACAATTTGCCCTCGGCGTCGCGCACGCGCTGGCCATTGATCCAGGTGCCGCTGAGCACGGTGCCGTCGGTCAACACCAATGTGCCGCGCCCCTGGTAACTGTCGTTGTCGAACTGGCCGGTGTAAAAGCTGCCGTCCGACAGGTTCAGTCGGCCCTGGCCGGAAAAGCGCCAGTCGTTGAACTGGCCGATGTAGTGGCTGCCGTCAGCACCAATCAACTCGCCCTTGCCGTTCAGTGAACCTTCCTTGAACTGACCCAGCCAGACATCGCCGTCGGCGTTTTCGTAGCGGCCTTTGCCGTGCAGTTGATTGTTCTTGAAGCCGCCGACATAGATATCGCCATCGGCGCTGTTGAACGTCCCGTTGCCTTCCAGTTGGCCGTCGACGAAGTGCCCGGTGAACTGATTGCCGTTGCCGTCGCTACGCTGGCCTTCGCCATTGGGTTTGCCGTGGGCGAACTGGCCCTGATAGGCGCTGCCGTCCTCGAGTTCGAGGCGACCCAGGCCGGCGTACTGATCGGCCTTGAACTCTCCGCGATAGCTCATGCCGTTTTCTTTGAGTGTGCCTTCGCCGTTGCGCCGGCCAGCCTTGAAGCCGCCGCTGTAACTGTTGCCGTTGGTGGTCAATGCCCCTTGACCGTCGAACAGTCCCTGATTGAACTGTCCGCGATAGACTTCGCCATTGCTGCCATGCCATTCGCCCTGGCCTTGCCACTGGCCTTTGTCGAATTCGCCGGCGTACCAGCTGCCGTTCGGGTAGTCGATGCGCCCCTTGCCCTGCAGCAAGCCATTGACCAGGTCACCGCGATAGCGTCCGCCGTCCGGCAGGCGCGCGTCGGGGGACAAAGGCGATTCGCCGTCGCCGCAAGCGGTGAGCATCAGGGTCAAGGCAAGGAGTGCAAGTGGGCGCATAGCGGATTCCGGGCAATTAGGCGAAGGAGTATGCCGCAGCTATGTGTCCTTATATAGGGCGAGGTACCGCGAGAGGGCGCGAAACAGCATGAGCTGCTTCGCATCCGGGAAGGTCTATACGAAGCACAGGGACAGGGGTTCGGCGATATACGCCGGTTTGTCCGAACCTTCGATTTCCAGGGTGGCGGTGGCCTTGAGCAGCCATTGGCCGGGTTTTTTCTCGGTGACTTCGGTCAGGTCGACCTTGAGCCGCACTTTCGAATTGACCTTGACCGGCTGAATGAAGCGCACGCTGTCGAGGCCATAGTTGACTACCATCTTCAAGCCTTCAGGCATGACGAGGATGTCTTCCATCAGTTTCGGGATCAGCGACAACGACAGGAAACCGTGAGCGATGGTGCTGCCAAATGGCGTTTGCGCGGCCTTGACCGGATCGACGTGGATGAACTGATAGTCCCCCGTGGCTTCAGCGAACAGGTTGATGCGTTCCTGATCGATGGTGAGCCATTCGGAACGTCCGAGTTCCTTGCCGACATAATCTTTGAGCTCTGCAACTGGAACATAGGGCATTGAGACTCTCCTTGGGTTCATCGGTTTTATAGTTTTGGCTTGCGGGGATTTGACTTCCCGGCTTACTACTTTAGATCAACATGGCCAAACGCTCAGGTCAACTGACCATGCTTTTGGCGAATGCCGATCCATAGCGCGGGCATGCTTATAATGCCCGGCCAATGCGGGTGATGGATTTTGCGGGAGATCTTTGATGTTGTTACGGGGCCTGACATGGCTGGTGCTGTTCCAATTGCTCGGCACTGCGATCAATCATTTGATTTTGCCTGTGCTGCCGGGGCCGATTGTGGGGTTGCTGCTGTTGCTGGTTTACCTCATCTGTCGCGGACAGGTCGGCGAACCACTGAACCTGGCGGCCAGCAGCCTGTTGCGCTACCTGCCGCTGTTGCTGGTGCCGCCAGCCGTGGGCGTGATGGTCTATGCCGCTGACATCGCGGCGGATTTCTGGGCCATTGTCGGTGCGCTGGTGTTGTCGCTGCTGCTTTCGATGGCCTTCGCCGGGGTGCTGATGCAGCGCATGGTCAAGCGTCACGCAGTCTCCGAGGACAGCCAATGATCTTCGACTGGCACGGCGCCTGGACGTCGGTGATTCACCATCCGTTGTTCGGCATTGGTATTACCCTCGGCGCCTATCAGCTTGTACTGGGAGTGTTCGAGAAAACCCGATGGATCTTTTTGCAGCCGGTGCTGGTCTCCATGTTGCTGGTGATCGGCGTGCTGGTGGGCTGCGGCCTGACCTACGCTGAATATCGCAAGAGCACCGAGATTCTCAGCATCCTGCTCGGTCCGGCCACTGTCGCGCTGGCGGTGCCGCTTTATCTCAACCTGCGACGGATTCGGCAGTTGTTCTGGCCGATATTTACTACGCTGGTGATAGGCGGGGTGGTGGCCACGGGGATGGGCGTGTTGCTGGGTTGGTCGTTCGGTGCCGAGCACATGATCCTGATGACCATGGCGCCGAAATCGGTGACTTCGCCAATTGCCATGTTGGTGGCTGAGCAGATCGGTGGGGTCGCGGCGCTGGCAGCGGTGTTCGTCCTGATTACGGGTGTGATCGGGGCGATTTTCGGTCCGGCCCTGTTGACCCGGCTGGGCGTGCATAGCCCGGAAGCCAGGGGCATGGCACTGGGCATGACGGCCCACGCGGTCGGCACGGCAGTGGCGATGCAGGAAAGTGAAGAGTGCGGTGCCTTCGCGGCGCTGGCGATGAGTTTGATGGGCGTGGCCACGGCGGTGCTACTGCCGCTGGCGGTGTCGATGGTGGTGTAAGGAAATGTCTATGAGTCTGCCGCTTTTTCCGTTGAACACGGTGCTGTTTCCTGGCTGCATCCTCGACTTGCAGATCTTCGAGGCGCGCTATCTGGACATGATCGGCCGCTGCATGAAGCAGGGCGGCGGTTTCGGCGTGGTGTGCATTCTTGAAGGTGAAGAAGTCGGGATCGCGCCGGCCGGCTACGCGCTGGTGGGCTGCGAAGCGTTGATCACCGATTTCAAACAACAGGACAACGGCCTGCTGGGGATTCGGGTTCAGGGCGGGCGGCGTTTCCATGTATTGAAAGCGGAGGTCCAGCGCGATCAGTTGACCGTCGCCGAGGTCGAGTGGCTGGAGGACGAACCGGAACAGCCCCTGCAGGATGAGGACGCCGACCTGGTGGCATTGCTCAAGGCCCTGGCGGAGCACCCGATGGTCGAGGCCTTGAACATGGGCACTGAAGCGACCGGGCAGCAGTCACTGGCCAATCAGTTGGCGTACTTGCTGCCTTTTGCCGAGCTGGACAAGATCGACCTGCTACAACTTGATGATCCGCAGCAGCGACTGGATGCGATTCAGGCGCTGCTGGATGAATTGCAGGGTGAGTTGTTTGCCTGAGGAGCGTTTTTACTAATACGCATACCGTAACATCGTATGCGGCAAATGCCGCAACACGAAGAAGCCGAACAATGCCACCAGCGCCGGCAACACCAGCCACCAGACCTTGGGTGGCAAGGCGTTCAGCGGGGCCTTGCGCTGGATCAGCCACAGGCTGGCCGCACAGACACATGCCGCCAGCATCGCGCCAGCCATGACATCGGTCGGCCAGTGTGCCCCGAGGTACACCCGGGAAAGGGCAATCGCCATCGCCGGCAAGCTGGCCACCAGCAACCAGGTCAGGCGCATGCGCGGCGGTTGCCCGCGACCAGCCAGCACGGCGAGGGTCAGAAACAGCGCGAACGCGCCTGAGGCGTGGCCGCTGGGCATGCTGTAACTGGTCAGTGGATCACTCAATACTTCCGGGCGCACGCGGGCGAAAAACTGTTTGGTTGCGGTGTTGGCCAATGCCGTGCAGAGGAGGGTACTGCACGCGAAAACTGCCTGTCGCCATTGCCGGGTAATCAACAGCAGTGCTACCAACAATGCACTGAACAGCAGCATGTTGCGGAATTCGCCAATCAACGTGAAGACCACCGCCACCTCATCGAGCATTGGGCTGCGGTGCTCCTGCACCAGGGTCATCAGCCCTTGATCGAGAGCGCTCAGATACGGATAGCCGATGAACAGCCCTGCCAGAATCAGAAAACTCATGCTGGCAATTAACGCTGTAGCCCGGCGATGCTGGCGCAGGCTACTGGTGGCACTCAACCCCACCATGACCGCAATGCTGCCGGCAACGATCCCGGCCTGAGTCCAGAAGCCTTCGGGCAGCGGCAAGCGAATCGCCGCGCCGGTGGCCCAGCCTGGCAGCAGGTAAGCCACCGACCAGCCCGCGCCAGCCAGCAGACTGACGGCGAAGAAGCGTGGGAAGGGCATGTCGCACATGCCGGCGACCATGGGCAGCATTGGCCGCAACGGTCCGATAAAACGCCCGACCAGCAGGCTGGCGATGCCATAGCGCTGGAAGTAGGTCTCGGCCCCGGCGATCCATTCCGGGTGATGGCGCAATCCTGGCAGCCGCCGGATATTCTGGTGGAAATGGCGCCCCAGGAAGTACGAGACCACATCGCCAAGCACGCCGGCCAGGAAGCCCAGCAGCAGTGTTTCACTCAGCGAGAGCGCTCCGCTGCCGGCCAGTACCGCCACGGCGAACAGCAGCACGGTGCCGGGCACTATCAGCCCGGCAATCGCCAGGCATTCCACGAAGGCCACAATGAACACCGCCGCCGCCAGCCATTGCGGGTTGACCGTCAACCAACCGGTCAGGCTATCGAGCCATTGGCCCATAAAAACCACTCCATCTAATGTTCAATTGGTCCCTGGGGACAAACACAATTCTTCAAAAACACCCAAAAGCCCTGTGGGAGCGGGCTTGCCCGCGAAGAGGCCCTTTCAGTCGATATTGGTATCGCCTGATACTCCGCTTTCGCGAGCAAGCCCGCTCCCACATGGATCAATCCAATTTCAAGTCAGCACAAAATAGTCGCGACCTTCGATTTGCCCCCGTCGCAGTGGGTTGCGTGTGCAGTACGGCGCGTAAGCCGCATCGACGAAGCGGTACATCAGGTGCTCATCGCGCCCGTGGGGGATGCCCAGGCGCGTAGTCTGGATGATGTGGGCGGGCGTCTGGCCGACGTGCTCCACCAGTAGCACTTCATGGTCGAAGCGTTTGGCGTCCCACACCGGCACTTTCAGGCCCAGCGCCTTGCACAGCAGCGTTTGCCCGGCGCAGAGTTTTTGTGACGGGCGAGGGTGGCCCTGGGCATCGGGGTTGTTCAACAGCATCTGTGCCAGGCTGGCCGGCCCGCTCAATTGATCGACCCACGGGTAGGCGGATTTGATCAGTACCGCGTTTCCCGGGCCTTGGGCGCTGAAGTTCAGGGAGTCACCACCCCGGGCGTAATACATATAGATGTGGCCGCCATCCAGAAACAAAGCCTTACGCTTTTCTGTGTAACCGAGGGACGCGTGGCTGCCTTTTTCTGCGCAGTAATAGGCTTCGGTCTCGATAATTCGGGCGCTGAGCCACAGGTCGCCAACTCGATGGCGAATGACTTTGCCCAGTAACTCCCGGGCCAGAATCTGGGCGTCACGGTCGAAAAACGCGTCCGGAAGGCCTGCTGGCAGGCTCATGGCGGACGCTCGAACAGTCAGATTGGACATGATGACCAGTGTTTGTCAGGGCTGAATGAGTCGTGATGATAACAATTTGCAGCTTAATCCCGGCTGAACATCGGCAAATGCCCCTCCATTTCGACCATCCGCCCGTCACCGCTGTTAGTCCCGGGACGCGACAGCTATAATCTGCCGCTTTACTCTTTACCAAGACCTAATCAAAGACCACGCCAGACCATGACTGAGTCCGTTCTTGACTACATGACCCGCCTGGGTCGCGCTGCCCGCGAAGCTTCCCGCGTGATCGGCCGAGCCAGCACTGCGCAGAAAAACCGCGCCCTGCAGGCCGCCGCCAATGCGCTGGACGCTGCCCGCGCCGAGCTGACGGCGGCTAATGAGCTGGATTTGGCCGCCGGTCGCGCCAACGGTCTGGAGCCGGCCCTGCTTGAGCGCCTGGCACTGACCCCGGCGCGTATCGACGGTATGATCGTCGGCCTGCGTCAGGTGGCAGCCCTGCCGGACCCGGTCGGCGCGATCCGTGACATGAGTTTCCGCCCGTCCGGTATTCAGGTCGGCAAGATGCGCGTGCCACTGGGCGTGATCGGAATCATCTACGAGTCGCGGCCGAACGTGACCATCGATGCCGCCAGCCTGTGCCTGAAGTCCGGCAACGCGACCATCCTGCGCGGCGGTTCCGAGGCCATTCATTCCAATCGAGCCATCGCCGCCTGCATTCAGCGTGGTCTGGCCGAGGCCGATCTGCCGGCTGCGGTGGTGCAAGTGGTCGAAACCACCGATCGCGCTGCCGTCGGTGCGCTGATCACCATGCCTGAATACGTCGATGTCATCGTGCCGCGCGGTGGCCGTGGCCTGATCGAACGCGTCAGCCGTGATGCCCGCGTACCGGTGATCAAGCATCTGGACGGCATCTGCCACGTTTATGTGAGTGAACACGCCGATCTGGCCAAGGCCCAGCGCATTGCGTTCAACGCCAAGACTTACCGTTATGGCATCTGCGGTGCCATGGAAACGCTGCTGGTCGATCAAACCGTCGCCAGCGATTTCCTGCCGGCGATGGCGGCACAGTTCCGCGAAAAAGGCGTCGAGCTGCGCGGTTGCGAACGCACCCGGGCGATCATCGATGCGGTGGTCGCGACCGAAGAAGACTGGAGTACCGAATACCTGGCACCGATTCTGTCGATCCGTGTAGTCGACGGACTGTGCCAGGCCATCGAGCACATCAACCATTACGGTTCCCATCACACCGATTCGATTGTCAGCGAACACCAGGGTGACACCCGGCGTTTCGTGGCTGAAGTCGACTCCTCGTCGGTGATGATCAATACACCGACATGCTTCGCCGATGGCTTCGAATACGGATTGGGTGCCGAGATCGGCATTTCTACTGATAAGCTGCACGCCCGCGGCCCGGTGGGTCTCGAAGGATTGACCTGCGAGAAGTACATCGTGGTCGGCGACGGGCAGTTGCGCGGACAGGAGCCGGTCTGACTTGGGCGACTTCGACCTGTCAGCCCCGGTCACCGTCAGCGAGCCAGCCCCTCGCCGCATTGGCGTGCTGGGCGGAACGTTTGACCCGGTGCACATCGGCCATTTGCGCGGTGCGCTGGAAGTTGCCGAAACCCTGGCGCTCGATGAGTTGCGTCTGACACCCAGTGCCAGGCCGCCCCATCGGGATACGCCGCAGGTGTCGGCGAAAGACCGTCTGGCGATGGTCGAGTGCGCGGTGGCCGGTGTGGCGCCGTTGGTGGTGGACGCCCGCGAATTGCAGCGGAACAAACCGTCCTACACCATTGATACCCTGGAACTGATGCGCGCCGAACTGGCCGTATCCGACCAGGTTTTTCTGCTTTTGGGCTGGGACGCTTTTTGCGGCCTGCCCACTTGGCACCGCTGGGAAGAGTTGCTCCAGCATTGCCATATCCTGGTGTTGCAACGCCCGGATGCCGACAGCGAACCGCCGGATGCCTTGCGCAACCTGCTGGCAGCGCGCTCGGTGAGCGACCCGCTGGCCCTCAAAGGGCCGAGCGGACAGATTGCATTCGTCTGGCAGACACCGCTCGCGGTATCCGCCACCCAGATCCGTCAACTGCTGGCCAGCGGTAAGTCGGTACGTTTCCTGGTGCCCGACGCGGTCCTGGCCTACATCGATGCGCACGGACTCTACCGTGCGTCGAACTGAATAGGAGTGCCTCAAGGCACGTGGCAACAACGTGTATTGAAGCGCCCGAACATACGAGCAAAACGAGTTTTATATGACGAACAACGACGTAAACAAAGTTAAGCGCAAAGGCACGTTCAAGAGTGCCCCGCTGCCTGAAAAGGTCCTCGCTGCCGAGCCACCTAAAGGCGACGAGCTGGTCAAGATCGCCGTAGCCGCCCTGGAAGACGTCAAGGCCCAGGACGTGCTGGTAATTGATGTTCGCGACAAGCAGAGCATCACTGACTACATGATCATCGCCACCGGTACGTCCAACCGCCAGATCGGCGCGATGCTGGACAAGGTCCGCGAAGCCGTCAAAGCCTTGGGTATCAAGCCGTTGGGTGAAGAAGGCAAGGGCGACAGCGACTGGGTGCTGTTGGACATGGACGACGTGATCGTCCACATGATGACCTCCAACGCCCGTCAGTTCTACGACCTGGAGCGCCTGTGGAAAGGTGCCGAGCAGAGCCGTGCGGCCGATGGCAAGCACCACAGCCCTGAAGTTGGTCACGAGCACTTCAACAAGCTCAACAAAGACCAGGAATAAGGGACCGCTGTGCGACTGCGACTGATCGCCGTCGGTTCACGCATGCCCAAGTGGGTGGAAGAAGGCTGGCATGAATATGCCAAGCGCCTTCCGTCCGAGCTGGCGCTGGAACTGGTGGAAATACCGCTCAATACCCGTGGCAAGAACGCCGACGTGGCCCGTTTCATCCGCCAGGAAGGCGAAGCCATGCTGGCAAAGGTCGGGCCGAACGAGCGGATTGTCACACTCGAAGTCCATGGCAAGCCCTGGAGTACCGAGCAACTGGCGGTCGAGCTCGATCGCTGGCGGCTGGACTCGCGCACCGTCAACTTCATGGTCGGCGGCCCCGAAGGGCTGGCGCCGGAAGTCTGTGCCCGGGCCGACCAGCGCTGGTCGTTGTCGCCGCTGACCTTGCCGCACCCGCTGGTGCGGATCCTGATCGGCGAACAGTTGTACCGTGCCTGGACCGTGCTGTCCGGTCACCCTTACCACAAGTAATTCTGCCCTCATGTCCCAGCCGATCCGCATCAAGGACCACGAAAAAGACGCCCGTCTGGTGCGTGGCCGCGTCGTGTTCGGGGCCATTGCCGTGGTGGCGCTGATTGGCGTGCTGATCGCGCGTCTGTATTTCCTGCAGGTGATCCAGTACGAGTACCACTCGACCCTGTCGGAAAACAACCGCGTCCATGTGCAGCCGATTCCGCCGACCCGTGGCTTGATTTTCGACCGCAACGGCGTGGTGATTGCCGATAACCGGCCCAGCTTCAGCCTGAGCATGACCCGCGAGCGTTCCGGCGACTGGCAGCAGGTGCTCGACGTGATCGTCGAGGTGCTGGAGCTGACGCCCGAGGACCGGGTGATCTTCGAGAAGCGCATGCGTCAGGGGCGCCGGCCGTTCGAGCCGGTGCCGATCCTGTTTGAGCTGACTGAAGAGCAGATCGCCCGGATCGCCGTGAACCAGTTCCGCCTGCCGGGCGTGGAAGTGGTCGCACAGCTGGTTCGTCACTATCCCCAGGGCGCGCACTTTGCGCACTCGGTGGGCTACATGGGGCGGATCAACGAGAAAGAGCTCAAGTCCCTCGATCCGGTGAGTTACAGCGGCACCCATCAAATCGGCAAAACCGGCATCGAGCGTTTCTACGAGCCGGAACTGCACGGTCAGGTGGGTTACGAAGAAGTCGAGACCAACGCTCGGGGCCGTGTATTGCGGGTACTCAAGCGTACCGAGCCGATTTCCGGCAAGGACATTGTCCTGAGCCTGGACATCAAATTGCAGGAAGCCGCTGAAGCCGCGCTCGGTGGTCGTCGTGGTGCGGTGGTGGCCCTGGACCCGAAAACCGGCGAGGTCCTGGCGATGGTCAGCCAGCCGAGTTTCGACCCGAACCTGTTCGTCACCGGCATCAGCTCCAAGGCCTATTCCGAGCTGCGCGATTCCATCGACCGGCCGCTGTTCAACCGCGTGTTGCGTGGTCTGTACCCGCCAGGTTCGACCATCAAGCCGGCGGTGGCGATCGCCGGCCTGGACTCCGGCGTGGTGACGGCGTCGACCCGGGTGTTCGACCCCGGTTACTACATGCTGCCCAACTACGATCACAAATACCGTAACTGGAACCGTACCGGCGACGGCTTTGTCGACCTCGATACGGCGATCATGCGTTCCAACGACACTTACTTCTATGACCTGGCCCACAAGCTGGGAATCGATCGGTTGTCGGCGTACCTGAGCAAGTTCGGTATCGGCCAGAAAGTCTCGCTGGACATGTTCGAAGAATCGCCGGGGTTGATGCCGACCCGGGAGTGGAAGCGTGCGACGCGCCGTCAGGCGTGGTTCCCGGGGGAGACACTGATTCTCGGTATCGGTCAGGGCTACATGCAGTCGACGCCGTTGCAATTGGCCCAGGCCACCGCATTGGTGGCCAACAAGGGTGTCTGGAACCGTCCGCACCTGGCCAGGACCATCGAAGGCGAGAAGCCGGTGGATCCTAACCCGATGCCTGACATCATCCTGCGCGATCCGGCGGACTGGACCCGGGTGAACCACGGTATGCAACAGGTGATGCACGGTGCCCGCGGTACGGCGCGCAAGGCCTCGATCGGTGCGCAGTACCGGATTGCCGGCAAGAGTGGTACGGCCCAGGTGGTCGCGATCAAGCAGGGCGAGAAGTACGACCGCTCCAAGGTGCAGGAGCGCCATCGCGACCACGCCTTGTTCGTTGGTTTCGCACCGGCCGACGATCCGAAAATCGTGGTCTCGGTGATGGTCGAGAACGGTGAGTCGGGCTCCGGCGTGGCCGCGCCGGTTGTGCGTCAGGTCATGGACGCCTGGCTCCTGGACCAGGACGGTCGGTTGAAGCCCGAATACGCCAGCCCTATCAGTGCAGAGGCAACAGCCCGTGATGAATAATTTTGATCGCATGCTCTCCAGCGAGGATGTGATGCGTCGCCGTGCAACACTGTTGCAACGAATGCACATCGACGGCGTGTTGCTGATCCTGCTGCTGACGCTTGCCGCCGGCAGCCTGTTCGTCCTGTATTCGGCCAGTGGAAAAAGCTGGGATCTGCTGGCAAAACAGGCCACTTCGTTCGGTATCGGCCTGGTGTCGATGATCGTCATCGCCCAGTTCGAACCGCGTTTCATGGCGCGCTGGGTGCCGGTCGGCTATGTGATCGGTGTGTTGTTGCTGGTGGTAGTGGACGTCATGGGCCACAACGCGATGGGGGCCACGCGCTGGATCAACATCCCCGGTGTCATCCGCTTCCAGCCATCGGAGTTCATGAAGATTCTGATGCCGGCAACCATTGCCTGGTATCTGTCCAAGCGCACCTTGCCGCCACAGCTAAAGCACGTCGGTATCAGCCTGATGCTGATCGGCATTCCGTTCATTCTGATCGTGCGACAACCGGACCTCGGCACTTCGCTGCTGATTCTGGCCGGTGGCGCGTTCGTGCTGTTCATGGGGGGGCTGCGCTGGCGCTGGATCCTCAGCGTGCTGGCCGCCGCCGTTCCCGTGGCGATTGCCATGTGGTTCTTCATCATGCACGACTACCAGAAGCAGCGAATCCTGACGTTCCTCGACCCGGAGAGCGATCCGCTCGGTACGGGCTGGAACATCATCCAGTCCAAGGCGGCCATCGGTTCCGGCGGTGTGTTCGGCAAGGGTTGGCTACTGGGTACTCAGTCGCACCTGGATTTCCTCCCGGAAAGCCATACCGACTTCATCATTGCCGTAATGGGTGAAGAATTTGGCCTGGTAGGGATCTGCGCGCTGTTGCTGATCTACCTGCTGTTGATCGGCCGCGGTCTGGTGATTACCGCCCAGGCGCAGACATTGTTCGGCAAGTTGCTCGCGGGCAGCCTGACCATGACGTTTTTTGTTTATGTTTTCGTCAACATCGGTATGGTCAGTGGCCTGTTGCCGGTGGTGGGGGTGCCGTTGCCGTTCATTAGCTACGGAGGAACTTCGCTGGTGACGCTGCTGTCAGCGTTTGGGGTTTTGATGTCGATCCATACCCATCGCAAGTGGATCGCGCAGGTTTGAATAAGGTGAAACTTTCAATGCAAGTAATGCGTGGCTGGGCGACTCGACATGCGCCATGGGTCGGCCTGGTAAGCATCCTTGGCACCGTGCAGGAAGCGTTGGCCGGCGACTACGAAGGCTCACCCCAGGTGGCCGAATTCGTCGGTGAAATGACCCGCGACTACGGTTTCGCCGGTGAACAGTTGATGGGCGTGTTCCGCGAAGCCGAACGCAAGCAGTCGATTCTGGACGCCATCTCGAAACCCGCCGAACGGGTCAAGCAGTGGAGCGAATATCGCCCGATGTTCATCACCGATGCGCGCATAGCCCGGGGTGTGGACTTCTGGCGTCAGCACGAAGCGGTGCTGGCCCGTGCCGAGCAGGAATACGGCGTACCGGCCCAGGTCATTGTCTCGATCATCGGCGTTGAAACCTTTTTCGGTCGTAATACCGGAAATTTCCGGGTGATCGATGCCTTGTCGACCCTGGGTTTCGACTATCCTCCCCGTGCCGAGTTTTTCCGCAAGGAATTGCGTGAGTTCTTGCTGCTGGCCCGTGAAGAGCAGGTCGATCCGTTGACGCTCAAAGGCTCCTACGCCGGCGCAATGGGATTGCCACAATTCATGCCGAGCAGTTTCCGCGCCTATGCGGTGGATTTCGACGGTGATGGCCATATCAACATCTGGACCAACCCGGACGATGCCATTGGCAGTGTCGCCAGTTACTTCAAGCGTCATGGCTGGGTCGCCGGCGAACCGGTAGTCAGCCGCGCCGATGTCCGTGGCGATCAGGTCGACGAAGGTTTGACCGCAGGAATCGAACCGACGAAAACCGTCGGGGAGTTGCGAGCCCTGGGGTGGTCAAGTCATGATGCGCTGCGCGATGATATGCCGGTTACCGCTTTCCGCCTGGAAGGCGACAATGGCTCCGAGTACTGGATGGGCCTGAAGAATTTTTACGCGATCACGCGTTATAACCGCAGCGTGATGTACGCCATGGCCGTACATCAACTGTCTGAACAGCTGGTCCAAGCACGGGGCGTCAAGTAATGCGGGCATTGCCTATCAATAAACCCCTGAAGCTGATGGCATTCGCTGCGTTGGCAATGCTGGTCGCCAGTTGTTCGACCAGCCGTGCGCCGGCCCAGAAGTCCTCCAGCGCCGTGCGCTCGACGCCGGGGCTGGACATCAACCGCGCCCACAAGGATGGCGCGCCGTGGTGGGATGTCGATGTTTCGCGCATTCCGGACGCCACGCCGACCCTGCACACCGGCCCATACAAGGCCAGCCCGTACTCGGTATTGGGTAAAACCTATTTCCCGCTGCAAGAATCCAAGACCTACGTGGCTTCGGGCACGGCGTCCTGGTATGGCACCAAGTTCCACGGCCAGAACACCGCCAACGGCGAGGTGTATGACCTGTACGGCATGAGTGCCGCGCACAAGACATTGCCACTGCCAAGTTATGTCCGGGTGACCAACCTGGACAACAACAAGAGCGTGATCCTGCGAGTCAACGACCGTGGGCCGTTCTACTCGGACCGAATCATCGATTTGTCCTACGCCGCCGCCAAGAAGCTCGGTTATGCCGAAATCGGCACCGCGCGGGTCAAGGTCGAGGGCATTGATCCACAGGCGTATTGGGCGGCCAAAGGCCGTCCGGCGCCTTTGATGCTCAACGAGCCGCAAGTCGCGCAGAATAGCGCCCCGGTGATCACGGCTTCGGCCGGCACCGTCGAGCAATGGACTCCGCCGCCGCAGCAACACGCCGCCGCGGTGGTACCGGTGCAGCTTGATGCAAAAAAAAACGCTTCTGTACCAGCCTCTGGCCAGTATCTGCAGGTGGGCGCGTTCGCCAACCCGGACGCTGCAGAACTCCTGAGATCCAAGCTCAGCGGGATGGTGAGCGCTCCGGTGTTCATCAGCTCGATCGTGCGCAATCAGCAGACCCTGCATCGGGTTCGTATGGGCCCGATCGGATCGCCGGGTGAGATCCAGCAGGTGCAGAACAGTGTGCGCCTGGCCAATCTCGGTTCGCCGAGCGTGGTCACAGAGTAATACGTAGTACTTGATTGTCGGTTCGCTTGCGATTTGGGGGGCGGACCATGTTGTTGGCTCTTCTAAGAACAAAAGCCCGGCACAGGGTTAAAGAGTGAGCAGCTGAACACGCGACAGCCTTTAAGAAGCTGTCTGAATAGTTTTGCCCTCGGGCAAGTTTCCATTAGCGATTTCGAGAGACGGATGAACATCACCACCTTTGCCAAACGCCTGTGCCTTTTAGTCCCGCTGCTCCTCTCACCTGCCGCGTTCGCGGTCGAGATGATGCCGTCGCCACCGCAATTGGCCGCCAAGGCCTATGTGCTCATGGACGCCAGCAGCGGCAACGTGCTGGTCGAGAACAATGGTGACCAGCGTCTGCCACCGGCCAGCCTGACCAAGCTGATGACCGCGTACATCGCGACCCTGGAAATCCGTCGTGGCCAGATCGGTGAAAACGATCCGGTGACCGTCAGCGAAAACGCCTGGCGTACCGGCGGTTCGCGGATGTTCATCAAGGTCGGCTCGCAGGTCACCGTCAGCGACCTGCTGCACGGCATCATCATCCAGTCGGGCAACGACGCCAGCGTCGCGCTCTCCGAGCACATCGCCGGCAGCGAAGACGCCTTCGCCGACCTGATGAACAAGACCGTCGCCGATCTGGGCATGACCAACACCCACTTCATGAACCCGACCGGCCTGCCGAATCCTGAGCACTATTCGTCGGCTCACGACATGGCTGTTCTGGCCCGTGCGATCATCCACGAAGACCCGGCTCACTACGCGATCTACTCGCAGAAAGAGTTCTTCTGGAACGGCATCAAGCAACCGAACCGCAACCTGCTGCTGTGGCGCGACAAGACCGTCGACGGCCTGAAAACCGGCCACACCGACGAAGCCGGCTACTGCATGGTGTCTTCGGCCGTACGTGATGGCATGCGCCTGATCGCCGTGGTGTTCGGCACCAGCAGCGAAGTGGCCCGTGCCGCCGAAACCCAGAAGCTGCTGACCTACGGTTTCCGTTTCTTCGAAACCCAGACCTTCTATCAGAAGGGCGCCGAACTGGCCCAGGCACCTGTCTGGAAAGGCTCCACCAATCAAGTCAAGGCCGGCCTGGCTGAAGACCTGACCATGACCCTGCCGAAAGGCCAGCTGAAAAAGCTCGCTGCCAGCATGACCATGAACCCGCAACTGGTTGCGCCAATCGCCAAGGGCGACGTGATCGGTAAAGTCGAAGTCAAACTGGACGACAAGGTGGTGCACAGCGCTGACCTGATCGCTCTGGATGGCGTCGAAGAGGGTGGTATCTTCCGTCGCATGTGGGATAGCATCCGTCTATTCTTCTACGGCTTGTTCAACTGATAGTGTGCACCTGCATGGCCCCGCGCTGATCCGGCACGGGGCCATGCCCGTCGCCACGGCTTACGCTTACGAGGCCGTTACGCCATGACCGATACCGAAGTAAAGGCGCCTAAGATCGAATTCCCCAACGTTGATTACCCGGTTAAGGTGATCAGCGATACCGGTGTGGGCAACAAGGACAAGATCATCGAGATCGTCAAGAAACACGCGACGATCAACCATGACCGTGTAGATGAGCGCCAAAGCACCAACGGCAAATACACCACCATTCAGTTGCACATCGTCGCGACCGACCAGGACCAGCTGTACAACATCAACAGCGAACTGCGGGCCACCGGTTTCGTGCACATGGTGTTGTGATGTCCGGCACGCTGGGCTTTCGCGAGCTCGGCCAGATGGCTTACGAGCCGGTCTGGCATGCCATGCAACGCTTCACCAACGAACGCGGCACCGATGTTGCCGACGAGATCTGGCTGGTGGAACATCCTGCGGTGTTCACCCAGGGTCAGGCCGGCAAGGCCGAGCACCTGTTGCTTCCCGGTGATATTCCGGTGGTGCAGGTCGACCGTGGTGGTCAGGTGACCTACCACGGCCCTGGCCAGCTGGTGGCTTATCTGCTGCTGGATGTGCGCAGGCTGGGTTTTGGCGTGCGCGATCTGGTCAGCCGGATGGAGCAATGCCTGATCGAGCTGTTGGCCAGTTACGGCGTGACCGCCGTGGCCAAGCCCGATGCACCGGGTGTCTACGTCGACGGGGCGAAAATCGCTTCCCTGGGGTTGCGGATTCGCCACGGCTGTTCCTTTCATGGCCTGGCCTTGAACGTAGACATGAACCTGGAACCGTTTCGACGGATTAATCCCTGCGGCTACGCCGGGCTGGCGATGACCCAGCTGAGCGATCACGCAGGATCGATTGAATTTGCCGAGGTAAGTGCCCGGCTGCGCGCGCAGCTCGTCAAACACCTCGACTATGCTGAGCAGACGACCCTGACGGGCGGAATCGACTGATATGACTACTGATGCAGTGCAAACCATGATCCCGACGCTCGATGTCTCCGAGCGCCCGGCCCCGCGTCCCAAGGTTGAAGCCGGCGTCAAGCTGCGCGGCGCCGAAAAGGTTGCACGCATCCCGGTGAAGATCATTCCGACCACCGAACTGCCGAAGAAGCCGGACTGGATTCGCGTCCGCATCCCGGTTTCACCGGAAGTCGACCGCATCAAGGCCCTGCTGCGCAAACACAAGTTGCACAGCGTCTGCGAAGAAGCTTCCTGCCCGAACCTGGGCGAGTGCTTCTCCGGCGGCACCGCGACCTTCATGATCATGGGTGACATCTGCACCCGTCGTTGCCCGTTCTGCGACGTCGGCCACGGCCGTCCGAAGCCACTCGACGTCAACGAACCGGAAAGCCTGGCCATCGCCATCGCCGACTTGCGCCTGAAATACGTGGTGATCACTTCGGTGGACCGCGACGACTTGCGTGACGGTGGTGCCCAGCACTTTGCCGACTGCATCCGTGAAATCCGCAAGCTGTCGCCGAACGTGCAGCTGGAGACCCTGGTCCCGGACTACCGTGGCCGCATGGATATCGCCCTGGAAATCACCGCCGCCGAGCCGCCGGATGTGTTCAACCACAACCTGGAAACCGTGCCGCGCCTGTACAAGGCCGCACGTCCGGGTTCGGACTACCAGTGGTCGCTGACCCTGCTGCAACGCTTCAAGCAGATGATGCCGCACATCCCGACCAAATCCGGTTTGATGCTGGGTCTGGGTGAAACGGACGAAGAAGTCATCGAAGTCATGAAGCGCATGCGCGAGCACGACATCGACATGCTGACCCTGGGCCAGTACCTGCAACCTTCGCGCAGCCACTTGCCAGTGCAGCGCTTCGTGCACCCGGACACCTTCGCCTGGTTCGCCGAGGAAGGCTACAAGATGGGCTTCAAGAACGTTGCCTCAGGTCCGCTGGTACGTTCCTCGTACCATGCCGATGAACAAGCGAAGCTGGTCAAGGCCGAGCTGATGTCGTCCTGATCTGCGTTATGAAATGAAAAACGCCCGCACGGTATTCAGCCTTGCGGGTGTTTTTTTGCCTGTCCTACGGCACTGGCCACTTTTTCCTGCAACCTGCGGGGCAACAGTTCCTCTTCTGTTTGTCCCCATTCCTGACTACTGTGTGCTGAAGTTTTTACGCAGGGAGATTCACGGATGACCGCTCGACCGACCCACACCCTTTGCCCTCACGTTCCTGTCCCGGCACTGCCGCCGGAAGGCATGATCGGTGTTATTGCACCTGCCGGTCCCGCGCCGCTGGACACAAGTAAAGCCGTGCAATGGATGCGCGCCCGTGGCTATTCGCTGAAGATATTTCCCGGCGTCTACGAGAAGGATGGCTATCTTGCCGGCAGTGACGAGGTGCGGCTCAATGACCTGCACGCGGCGTTCGCCGACCACGAGGTCGATGCCATCATTTGCCTGCGCGGTGGTTACGGCACGCCGAGGTTGCTTGATCGAATCGATTTCGAACTGCTGCGCGACAACGCCAAGCCGTTCATCGGCTACAGCGACATTACCGCAATGCATCTGGCTATCAGCCGTTATGCAGGCTTCGTGACCTTCCATGGCCCGCTGCTCAACGCTGATCTGCTGGGCGACAAGCAAAAGCCTACCGAGCCGTCGTTTTTCAATATGCTGCGCGGGCAGGTGAAGGCAGGCAGTGTGTTGGCGCATCCCGTTGCCTATCCATTGACGACGATCGAGCCAGGTATTGCCCACGGCCGTTTACTGGGGGGCAATCTGTCGATGATCGCCGCGACCATGGGCACGCCTTACGAGATCGATGCCGAGGGTGTCATCCTGTTTATCGAGGACATCAACGAGCCGCTGTATCGCATCGATCGATTGCTGACCCAATTGCGACTGTCCGCTACTTTGGGCAAGTTGCGTGGGGTACTGGTGGGGGATGTGGCGGGTGTGGAGGTACCTGCGCTGGAGCGGTTGCTCAAGCAGACGTTCGAGCCGTTGCGGATACCGGTGTTGTCCGGATGGCGTAGCGGGCATTGCGATCCGAACCTGACATTGCCCATGGGCGCGCTGGTCAGGCTGGATGCAGGGAACAAGGAGTTGGTGTTGGAGCAGGATGTGGTGGTCAGGCTGTAGGTCTTCATCGCCTGACAGTCCGCCTTCGCGAGCAAGCCCGCTCCCACATTGTTTTTGTGTCGTTCACAGATCAAATGTGGGAGCGGGCTTGCTCCGGGCGGCGTTCCGACGAAGCTTTTAGCGGCTGCGCAACCCTTCCAGCAACTTGTGCGTCGGATACCCATCCGCCGGCCAGCCAAACGACTGCTGCGCGCTGCGAATCGCCTTGCGGGTATTGGCACCGATAATTCCGTCCGCATTACCCGCGTCGTAATTCTGGGCACTCAGCAAGTTTTGCAGTTCGATCCGCTCGGTACGGCTCAGCGGCAAATCATCTTTTGGCCACGTGCCGCTGATCAGGCCCGCGCCGTTGAAGCGTTCGGACAACAAGCTCACCCCCAAGGCGTAGGACGACGAGTTGTTGTACTTGAGGATCGCCCGGAAGTTATCGAGCACCAGGAATGCCGGGCCACGGTAACCGGCAGGCAGTAACAGGGCCGCGGACAATTGCTCGGAACCGGCCGGGACCTGGCCGCCATTGGGCAGCGTAATCCCCAGTTGCCGCCATTCCGCGACGCTTTTGCGAATAGTGCCATCGGCCAGCACGTAGTTGAACCCGCCTGGCAACTGCACCTCGAAGCCCCACGGCTGGCCTTTCTGCCAGCCTGAGCTTTGCAGATAATGTGCAGTCGAGGCCAGGGCATCGGCCGAGCTCCCCCAGATATCGCGGCGCCCATCGCCGTCGAAGTCCACGGCATGGGTGTTGTAGGTAGTCGGGATGAACTGGGTCTGGCCCATGGCGCCGGCCCAGGAGCCGAGCATTTTCTCCGGTTCGATATCACCTTGTTGCAGGATCTGCAGGGCGGCAATCAATTGCGCGTGGGCGAAGCCCGGGCGTCGGCCTTCGTAGGCCAGGGTCGCCAGCGAATTGATCACCGACTTGCTGCCCTGGAACTGGCCGAAGTTGCTTTCCATGCCCCACACGGCGACAAGTGCCTCACGGTCGACGCCGTAACGCTGTTCGATACTCTGCAAGATACCGTCGTATTGGCTGACCAGCGCCTGACCTTTGCGAACCCGCAACGGTGACAGGGCGCCGTCGAGGTATTCCCACACCGGTTTTGCGAACTCCGGTTGGCTGCGATCGGCACGAATCACACTGGGGTCGAAGCTGACATTGGCAAAAGCGCGGTCGAACAGATCGGCGCGGATACCGGCGGCCAGGGCATCCTTGCGGAAACCTGCTTGCCATTCGGCAAAGGTCTGGGTTGGCTGGATGTCGAGGTTATCGCCGCTCGGAACCACGGGCGCAATGACTGCGGGAGCGGTGGCGACAGGGAGCGTCTGAAGCGGCTGTGCGTCGGCGGCGGTTGGTTTTTCCGCGCAGGCGACTAGCAAAACAAGGCTGGAGGCAGCAATCAATTGGCGCAGATGCCAACGACGGGAAATACAAAAGGGCATGCACAGGTCCAGGGAAAACGTATCAGGTGCAGACCTTAACATGTTGAGCGGATGCTTGCCTTTCAGGCTGCCAGAAAGTAAGAAGCCTCCCAGCTGTCAGACTGGAAGGCTTCGCGGCGGTAACTGCCTTTGCCCTTGCCGGGGCGTTCCTGGCGGCTGCGGAACAATGGCTGGGCGATGATGGATTTGGCCTTGTTGGGGCCATGCTTCGATGGCTTTTTGCTCATGATGATTGCTCGCAAGTGAGTGGATTTTGCGGGGCAAATCATCTGCTCAAGCGAGGTTTCTGTCTAGTCCCTGCATTGTCTGGGACTTTTCACTCCGCCGGCAACGACAAGCGCTGCCCGGCCATCAACAACGTCAACCGACTCAGGCTCATCCACGGCGAACCCGCAGCCTGGCCCTTGATCTGCGCGTCGATGCGTTGCGCTTCCAGCAGCAGTTGCGCCCAGCGCTGTGCCGAGTAGCGCTGCAGCGCTTTGCTCATCAACGGTTTACGTTTGTCCCAGACCGGCGGCTTGGCCTGGCTGAAAGCCTTGTCCAGCGGCGTACCCTGGCTGTATTGCAGCGAAATATTGGCCAGCAGGCGCAACTCCCGGGCCAAGGCCCAGAGAATCACCGGCGGCTCGACGCCTTCACCGCGCAACCCTTCGAGCATGCGTAGCGCGTGGGCTGCTTCACCATTGAGAACCGCATCGGTCAGGCCAAAGACGTCGAAACGCGCACTATCGGCCACCGCAGCCTGCACGGTTTCAACGGTGATCTGACCCCCTTCGGCCATCAGCTTGAGCTTTTCGATTTCCTGGGCGGCGGCCAGCAAGTTGCCCTCGACCCTTGCTGCGATCAACTCAACGGCGTCCTGGCTGGCGGAAAGCCCGGCCTGGGACAAACGTTGGCGGATCCAGCTTGGCAACTGGGCGACATCGACCGGCCAGATCTGCACGAACTGGGTCTGCTGTCCTTCGACCAGCGCTTTGCCCCACTTGGTTTTCTGCGCGCTGCCATCGAGTTTCGGCAAGCTGATCAGCAGCACGGTGTCGTCGGCCGGGCGCGAGCAGTACTCGATCAGCGCGGCGGCACCTTTGTCGCCGGGTTTGCCGGAAGGCAGGCGCAGTTCCAGCAGGCGCTTTTCGGCGAACAGCGACATGCTGGCACCGGCTTGCAGCAGCGTGCCCCAGTCGAAACTGGCGTCGGCGGCAAACACCTGGCGTTCATCGAATCCCTGCTGGCGGGCGGCAGCGCGAACAGCGTCGGCCGCCTCCTGGCACAACAGCGGGTCATCGCCGCTGATGATGTAGACCGGCGCACGGGGGCCGGGCCGGTGTTGGGCGCGGGGGGCGGGGGCGAGTTCCATCGGCGGGGGCGAACGGGGCGCCTGGGCGCCCCGTAAGTCTTACTGCTGCGGCAGTTCGATTGGCGACTGGCGCGGAGTTTCCGCTTCAGCCTTCTTGGCCGCTTCCAGTGCAGCAGCTTCAGCCTTGGCCCTGGCTTCGGCAGTCTGCTGCAACTGATCCAGCTGGCCCGGGGTCAATTGTTGCAAGCGCAGCATCATGCGTTGGACCATCTCCCGGCGACCTTCTGCCCGGGCGGTTGCGGCCTCCTGATCGGAGCCCACCAGGTTGTTGCCGTCGTGCATGTAGATTTTCTGCACTTCAAGCTTGTCGCTCAACAGTGGCAGATCGCCGCGACCACGGATGTCGTAGTTCAGCACGCTGGTCATCTGGTACTCGCCTGCACGACCGGCACCTGCGTAGCTGAGGATGCGCTGGCTTTCCTGTTCATTGGTCAGCACCAGTTTGTACGGTGCACCGTTATAGACCTTGACGCCGCTGCCCTCCAGTACCTGACGCAACTGAGTCACGGTTTCGCCATAGGCGTTACGGGCGCTCAGGTCGAGTTCCTTGATCGCCAGTTCGTCGGTGCCGGTTCCGCGCAGCTGGAAACCGCAGGCACTCAGCAGAACCGCGAGGCCCATCACCAGCAGATTGCGTTTGATCATCTTGTTGCTCCCCTTGAAACCATGTGGGCCGATCAAGCGGCCCGAAAGGTTTTACTCGGCGCCAAGCTCACCCGGCGCCTGATCCAATTAGCTGGCGACGATATTGACCAGTTTCCCGGGCACTACGATCACTTTACGAATGGTCAGACCGTCGACGAAGCGCAGGACGTTCTCGTTGGCACGGGCGGCTGCTTCGACCTCTTCACGGCTGGCACTGGCCGGCATTTCGATGTGACCACGCAGTTTGCCGTTGACCTGAATCACCAGTTGCAGGCTTTCTTGCACCAGTGCGCTTTCGTCCAGCACTGGCCAGCTGGCGTCGATCACCGGGTCGGCGTGACCCAGGCGATGCCACAGCTCGTGGCTGATGTGCGGGGTGATAGGGGCCAGCAACAGAGTCACGGTTTCCAGACCTTCCTGGACCAGTGCGCGATCCTGTTCGCTGCCTTGCGCGGCTTTCTCCAGCACGTTCATCAGCGTCATCACCTGGGCGATGGCGGTGTTGAACTTGTGGTTCTGGCCGACGTCGTGGCTGGCCTGCTTGATAGCCTGGTGGATCGAGCGGCGAATGGCTTTCTGCTCGTCGTTCAGGCCGGCAACGTCCAGTTTGCCCGGCAGGCCTTGGGTCACGTGGGCCTGAGCCAGACGCCAGACGCGCTTGAGGAAGCGGTGCGAACCTTCTACACCGGAGTCGGACCATTCGGCGCTCATGTCAGGTGGCGAGGCGAACATCATGAACAGGCGGCAGGTGTCTGCGCCGAACTGGTCGATCATCGACTGTGGGTCAACGCCGTTGTTCTTCGACTTGGCCATCTTCTCGGTGCCGCCGATTTCCACCGGCAGGCCGTCTGCGATCAGCTTGGCGCTGATGACCTTGGCCTTGCTGTCGCGCTCGAGTTCAACGTCCGCCGGGTTGAACCAGGTGTAAGCACCATTGGCTTCGCGACGATAGTAAGTCTCGGCGATCACCATGCCCTGGGTCAGCAGGTTCTTGAACGGCTCGTTGGAGCTCACCAGGCCTTCGTCACGCATCAACTTGTGGAAGAAGCGCGCGTAGAGCAGGTGCAGGATCGCGTGTTCGATACCGCCGATGTATTGATCCACCGGCAGCCAGTGATCAGCCGCGGATTTTTCGACCAGGCCACCTTGATAGTGCGGCGAGGCATAACGGGCGTAGTACCACGAGGACTCGACGAAGGTGTCCATGGTATCGGTTTCACGCTTGGCCGGTGCGCCGCATTTAGGGCAGGTGCACTCGTAGAACTCGGGCATGCGCGCCAGTGGCGAGCCGGCACCGTCGGGTACGACGTCTTCCGGCAGCACGACAGGCAGTTGATCTTCCGGCACCGGCACGTCACCGCAAGTGCCGCAGTGGATGATCGGGATCGGGCAGCCCCAGTAACGCTGACGGCTGATGCCCCAGTCGCGCAGGCGGAACTGGGTACGCGAGGCGCCCAGTTCTTTCTTGATCAGCGCGACTTCGATGGCGTCGAAGGCGCCCGCGAAATCGAGGCCATCGAACTCGCCGGAGTTGATCAGCGTGCCGTACTCGCCGTAGGCGTCTTGCCATGGTGTCGGGTTGCTATCGCCGGAGCTGGTGCGCACTACCGATTTGACCGGCAGGTTGTACTTGTGGGCGAATTCGAAATCGCGCTCGTCATGGGCTGGAACCGCCATTACCGCGCCGTCGCCGTAGTGCATCAGCACATAGTTGGCGACCCATACCGGCAGTTTTTCGCCGGTCAGCGGGTGCTCGACGAACAGGCCGGTCGGCAGGCCTTTTTTCTCCTGGGTGGCGACGTCGGCTTCGGCCACGCTGCCGCCCTTGCATTCAGCGATGAACGCCTGCAGTTCAGGATTGTTGCGGGCGGCCAGGGTGGCCAGGTGGTGCTCGGCGGCCACGGCGACGTAAGTCGCTCCCATTAAAGTGTCCGGACGGGTGGTGAAGACTTTCAGCGTGCCGGTTTCGCCGATGGAATCGACGTTGTACGGGAACTGCACTTCCATGCCGCGGGACTTGCCGATCCAGTTGCGCTGCATGGTCTTGACCTGTTCAGGCCAGCCAGTCAGTTCGTCGAGGCTCTCCAGCAGTTCATCCGCGTAGGCGGTGATCTTGAAGTAGTACATCGGGATTTCGCGCTTTTCGATCAGCGCGCCGGAGCGCCAGCCGCGACCGTCGATCACTTGCTCGTTGGCCAGGACGGTCTGGTCGACCGGGTCCCAGTTCACGGTGCCGCTTTTCTTGTAGATCACACCTTTTTCGAACAGGCGGGTGAACAGCCATTGTTCCCAGCGGTAGTAGTCCGGCTTGCAGGTGGTCACTTCGCGCGACCAGTCCACCGCCAGGCCCAGGCTGCGTAGCTGGGATTTCATGTAGGCGATGTTTTCGTAGGTCCACTTGGCCGGCGCTACGTTGTTCTTCATCGCGGCGTTTTCCGCCGGCATGCCGAAAGCGTCCCAACCCATGGGTTGCAGAACGTTCTTGCCTTGCATGCGCTGGTAGCGGGAGATCACGTCGCCGATGGTGTAGTTGCGCACGTGCCCCATGTGTAGCTTGCCGCTGGGGTAAGGGAACATCGACAGGCAGTAGTAAGTCTCCTTGCCTGGCTGTTCACTGACTTCAAAGGACTTTTGCTCGTCCCAGAACGACTGGGCGGCGGCTTCGATTTCACGGGGCTGATATTGTTCGTGCATGGCTACTTTTGAACTGAATAGGGGTGGCCTAATCCTCTTCAATGCAACGCTGGACGGTGATCGCGCCACATTGGCGTTTTCGATGCCCAGCCGAGCTGGAAGTGGAGTTACAGGAAGCGCCGTAGCATACATGACCGCGCTCTGCCGAGGGAAACCCTGATTGCTGCCGCACGTCCTGCAAAAACCGCTGTGAGGGCCGTTGGTCGCGGCGTTCAGCCGGTTTGTTCATGGAAGCTAAGCTCTAACTGGGGAGTAGGTCTTATCTTCCAATGAGGTGAGGGATGGTTGAGTCACAGCAAAAAGCTACAAAACCGGAGCTGTACGAAAGGCTGATCGATCGTTTGGCCTTGGCCCTGGAGGCGGCAAGGACCGCTAGCCGGTTGCGCGACGAACGCCCTCTGGAACTGGAACTGCGCGGCCTGAGCCCCGCAGAGTTTGCACTGGTCAAAGCGTACCTGGATCGCAGTGAGCGTGAGACACACGGATGCTTGTCTGAGGCGGTAAAACAACTCGATGCACCACGTTCGGCCAAGATCATCTGGCTCAAGGACAAGGTTCGCGGCAGAGACGCGGTAAAGGTCCGGTCTTTGCAGTTCAAATAGGGTACAGAGCCATGCTCCAGGCATTTTTGAAGCATAGTCCTTCTGTATTGATTGTCGCATTGCGTCAACCCACTTAGGCTTCGGGCATCTCCGGGAGATGCTCGATGCCATTTCGTTATTTCGTAAAACAACTTCTTTTGCCCCCCGGCATTCTATTGCTGCTGCTTTTGCTTGCCTGGTGGTTGCGCCGCTCAAGGCCGAGGCTTGCCAGTGTGTGCTTTGCGCTGGGTCTGGGGGGGTTCTGGTTGATGAGCCTGCCGGTGGTGGTGCAGTGGAGTGCCGGCCTGCTCGAGCGGGAGCCACCGCTGGCCCGCGACGAATGGGCAGGCCTGGGGCAACGCGCGGATGCGATCGTGATTCTCGGTTCGGGGCGCGAGCGCGGTGACGTTGCCTGGGGCGCGGACCAGCCCACGGGTGTCGGCCTGGAACGCCAGCGCTTTGCCGCGCGGCTGGCCAAGGCTTCCGGCCTGCCGGTACTGACCAGCGGCGGCCTGCACTACGGCACGCCGCCCAGCGAGGCGCAGATGATGGCTGACTCCTTGCGTGACGATTTTGGCGTGACCGTGCGCTGGCAGGAGGGGCGCAGCCGCACGACATGGGAGAATGCGCAGTTCAGCGCCGAGGTGTTGCTGCCTCAGGGCATCAAGCGTGTGGTGGTCGTGACTCAGGCCTGGCATATGCCGCGGGCGGCCTGGAGTTTCCGCAAGGCCGGGTTTGAGGTGGTGCCGGCGCCGGTAGGGTTTCTGGGCGGCGACAACGCGCGGCCACTGGGTGGCTGGATGCCGGAGTTCAAGGCGATCTGGCAGAACGGGCAATTGATGAACGAGGCGGTGGGGCAGATCGGTTATTCGTTGTTCTATTGAGGTGATGTCGGCGCTGGTTGGTGCGGTGTCTGTGATGACGCCTTCGCGAGCAAGCCCGCTCCCACAGGAGCTACACAGTCCAATGTGGGAGCGGGCTTGCTCGCGAAGCTTTTAAACGGTCTTGGCCATCCGGCTGGCGATCAGTGCCCAGCCAAACAACAACACACAGACAATGATCAGTGGCCACGAACGCCATTCCAGGTAAGGCGTCAGGTTGTGCATCGGCACCACTTCACCGTACAGGATGCCGCGTTCGAACTGCGGGATCTGATCGGTAATCTGGCCGTACGGGTTGATCAGGCCGGACACGCCGTTGTTGGTGGCGCGGATCATCCAGCGCCCGGCTTCCAGGGCACGCATCTGTGCCATCTGCAGGTGTTGCAGCGGACCGATGGAGGTGCCGAACCAGGTGTCGTTGCTGATGGTCAGCAGCAGGTCGCTGCGGGCGGCAAGGCTGGCGGCGAACTCCGGGTAAACCACTTCATAGCAGATGTACGGCGCGATCTGATAACCCTTGGCTTGCAGCAAAGGCTGGTCGGCCGGACCGCGAGCGAAGTCCGACATCGGCAGGTCGAAGAAGGCGATCAGTCCGCGTAGCATGTCCTGCAAGGGGACATATTCACCAAACGGCACCAGTTTTTGCTTCAGGTAAGTGCCGTCGCCTTCACCGGTAACGGTGATGGCATTGAAGAAACGCTTTTCGTGGCGTACCTCCATGCGGACCGGGACACCGGTAATCAACGCCGATTTACGTTCGGCGGCGAAGCTGCCCATCATGTTCAGGTAGCCCTCGGCGGACTCCTTGAGCACCGGGACCGCCGTTTCCGGCCAGATGAGTAGGTCGACACGTTTGGAGCTGAAGCTCATGTCGCGGTACAGCGCCAGTTGCGCGTTGAGCTGCGCCGGATCCCACTTCATGCTTTGTTCGATGTTGCCCTGAATGGCGGCGACGCTCAGTGGCGGGCCCGAAGGGCTAGTCCAGGCGTGGTGCTTGAGCGCCATGCCGGCCAGCCACGGACCGACCAGCAGCAACACGCCGGCAGCGATGAAGCCTTTGTGCCCCGTACGAACCAGGCGCATGCCGTTGTAGATCAACGCAGCTGTCAGGGCCAGGGTAAAGGAAATCAGCCACATCCCGCCGATGGGGGCGAGCCCGGCCAGCGGGCCATCAAGCTGGCTGTAACCGGAGTACAGCCACGGGAAACCCGTCAGGAACCAGCCACGGAAGGCTTCCTGGCCGACCCACAGCGCCGCGAAGGCCAGGGCGTCGGCCAGCGGCGCCTCATTGCGGCGCAGCCAGCGCGCCCAAATCCAGGCGGGCAGGGCAAAGAACCAGGCAATCGCCGCCGTGAAGAGCAGCATCAGGAACCCGGCCAGCAATACCGAAGCGCCACCGAAGTGGTGGATGCTGTAGTAGATCCAGCTGGTGCCAGCACCGAACAGGCCGAAACCGAAGCACCAGCCACGACCCAATGCCTGACGTGGGCTCAGTTCGCGCAGGCCGGCATAGAACAGCCCGACGGCGAGCAGTGCCAGTGGCCAGATATCGAACGGCGCCAGGGCCAGTGTGGTGATTGCACCGGCCGCCACGGCCAGCAGGTTACCGGGCCAGCCGGGGCGGGTTGTCCAGCGCATTTCAATCCTTAGCGAGCAATGGGCGTCAGGCGAAGCAAGTGAATCCGACGGCTGTCGGCGTTCAGGATGCGGAAGCGGTACGGGCCGATTTCAGTGATTTCGTTACGTTTTGGCAAATGTCCGAACGCGCTCATCACCAGGCCGCCAACGGTGTCGAATTCATCGTCGGAGAACTCGCTGTCGAAAAACTCGTTGAAGTTCTCGATCGGTGTCAGGGCCTTGATCAGGAAATCACCGCTGGGCAGCGGCTTGATGTAGCTGTCTTCTTCGACATCGTGTTCGTCTTCGATGTCGCCGACGATCTGTTCCAGCACGTCCTCGATGGTCACCAGGCCTGCCACGCCGCCGTACTCGTCGATGACGATGGCCATGTGGTTGTGGTTGGCGCGAAACTCTCGCAGCAGCACGTTAAGGCGCTTGGATTCGGGCACGAAGGTGGCCGGGCGCAGCAGGTCCTTGATGTTGAAGCTGTCGCCGTTCTCCTTGAGGATCAACGGCAGCAAATCCTTGGCCAGCAACACGCCCATCACGTCATCGTGGCTTTCGCCGATGACCGGGTAGCGGGAGTGGGCCGATTCAACCACGGCAGGCAGGAACTCGCGGGGTGTCTGGTTCGCCTTGATGCTGACCATTTGCGAGCGCGGGACCATGATGTCCCGGACCTGCAAGTCAGCCACCTGGATGGCGCCTTCGACAATGGCCAGCGCTTCGCTGTCCAGCAGTTTGTTCTGGTGTGCATCGCGCAGCAGCTCCAGCAGCTCCTGGCGGTTTTTCGGCTCGTGGGCAAAAGCCTGGGTGAGCTTACCCAGCCATGACTTCTGCCCGTTGCTCGATCGATCTTCGCTCATAGCGATTACTCTGAATCCTTTGTTGTTTCGGTAGGGGATAAATCGGTTTCGTCGTCCGCGTACGGATCGGGAATGCCCAGCTCTGCAAGCAACGTTCGTTCCAGTGCTTCCATCTCTTCGGCTTCGTCGTCATCAATATGGTCGTAACCAAGCAGATGCAGGCAGCCGTGAATCACCAGATGCGCCCAATGGGCCTTGAGCTCCTTGCCCTGTTCAGCGGCCTCGCGCTCGACCACGGCCACGCAGATCACCAGGTCGCCCAGCAGCGGGATGTCGAGGAACTCATCCGGCACATCGGCCGGGAATGACAAGACGTTAGTTGCGTAATCCTTTTGCCGCCAGGTGTGGTTCAACTCGCGACCTTCGGCTTCGTCGACCAGGCGAATGGTCATCTCCGAGTCGGCGGTGCGCTGGCGCAAAGCCAGTTCGCACCACTGGCGAAACTCGGCTTCGCTGGGGGCGGGGGCTTCGGTGGCGATTTGCAGGTCAAGCTCAAGCATCGCGGCGGCTATCCTTGGCGGCAGCATCATCGGCCGCTTTGGTTTCGAAGCGCTCGTAGGCTTCGACAATCCGTTGCACCAGCGGATGGCGCACGACGTCCTTGGGCTGGAAATGGGTGAAGCTGATTCCCGGCACGTCCTTGAGCACTTCAATCACATGGTGCAGGCCGGACTTGGTGCCGCGTGGCAGGTCGACCTGGGTGATGTCCCCGGTGATGACGGCCGTGGAGCCAAAGCCGATCCGGGTCAGGAACATCTTCATTTGCTCGACCGTGGTGTTCTGGCTTTCGTCGAGAATGATGAAGCTGTTGTTCAGCGTACGGCCGCGCATGTAGGCCAGCGGCGCGACTTCGATCACCTGGCGCTCGATCAGCTTGGCGACGTATTCGAAACCGAGCATTTCGTAGAGTGCGTCGTAGAGCGGGCGCAGATACGGGTCGATTTTTTGCGACAGGTCGCCGGGCAGGAAACCGAGTTTTTCACCCGCTTCGACCGCCGGGCGAACCAGCAGGATGCGGCGGATCTGCTCGCGCTCCAGTGCATCCACCGCGCAGGCAACGGCCAGATAGGTCTTGCCGGTACCGGCCGGGCCGATGCCGAAGTTGATGTCGTTGCCGAGGATCTCCTTCACATAGCGCAGCTGATTCAAGCCGCGAGGGCGAATCATGCCTTTCTTGGTGCGCAGGGCGACGGACGGTTCCGCAGGGGAGTGGTTGTCGAGCTGTTCGACGGCGGATTCCTGCAGGAACAGGTGCACCATATCCGGCGACAGCTCGGTACCCTTGGTTTCCCGGTACAGGCGGCGCAGGAGGTTTTCCGCGGAGGTGGTGTGTTTGGGTTCGCCGATCAGTTCGAACTGGTTTCCGCGATTGCGGATCTCGATGGTCAGGCGCTGCTCGATCAAGCGCAAATGCTCGTCGAATTGCCCGCACAGATTGGCGAAGCGGCGAGCTTCAAAAGGCTCGAGGATGAAACGATGTGGTTCTATGGGTGCGTTCAAGGTCGTATTTAGCCGCCCTGGGGCAATTGAGATGAAATCAAGGATAACGCCAGTGGGCTGGGTGCGAAAGCTCTTAAATTTTGCAATCTGATCCCCGCGCCTGGTGCGGTCTTTGTGGGAGCGGGCTTGCTCGCGAAAGCAATCTCACGGCCAACGAAGAATCCGGACCTGCCCGCCGGTTTATCAGACAACCCGCGCATCAGCGCGCCAACTTGGCTAAAATGCCGGCCTTTTCCACCTACACCGCTGGAACCGCCGTGAGCAAAGAACCCGATCGCCTTTTCGCCCAGCCTCTGGCCCAGGTGCCTGACTTCGCCTTTAACGAGGACGTGGTGCGGGTGTTCCCGGACATGATCAAGCGCTCGGTGCCGGGCTATCCGACCATCGTTGAAAACCTCGGTGTGCTCGCCGCGCAGTTCGCCCAGCCGGGCAGCGTGCTGTACGACCTGGGTTCGTCGCTGGGTGCCGTGACCCAGGCCCTGCGCCGGCACGTGCGCACCGACGGTTGCCGGGTGATCGCTGTGGATAACTCGGCAGCGATGGTCGAACGCTGCCGCGAGTACCTCAACGGACAGGATTCGATGTTCCAGGAGCTGCTGCCGGTCGAGGTGATCGAAGGCGATATCCTTGCCCTCGACTTTCAGCCAGCCTCGGTGGTGGCGTTGAACTTCACCCTGCAATTCATCGCCCCGGACCAGCGCACCGCGTTGCTGACGCGTATCCGCCAATCGCTGCTGCCCGGTGGCGCGCTGATCCTCTCGGAGAAGCTGCGCTTCAACGATGCCGAAGAACACGCGTTGCTCACTGACCTGCACGTGGCGTTCAAACGCGCCAACGGCTACAGCGAGCTGGAAATCGCCCAGAAGCGCAGCGCCATCGAAAACGTCATGAAGCCCGACAGCCTCGAAGAACACCGCGAACGCCTGCTGGCCGCCGGGTTCTCGAAAGTCGTGCCGTGGTTCCAGTGTCTTAACTTTGCCTCGTTGATTGCCTTGCCATGATTGATCTGTCCCCCCTCGCCCGCCGTCTGGCCGGAACACCGCTGGCCGACTGGGCCAACACCCTGCAAGCGCAACTCGACAAGAAAATGGAAAAAGGTCATGGCGACCTGGAGCGCTGGCAAAGCGCGCTGGACGCCCTGCCACAGATCCAGCCAACTGAAGTCGATTTGCTCAACGGCTTGAAGCTGGACACCGATTGCGATGACGCAACCCGCGCGCAAATGCGCACCGCGTTGATGGGCCTGTCGCCATGGCGCAAGGGGCCGTTCGACCTGTTCGGCGTGCACGTCGACACCGAATGGCGCTCGGACTGGAAATGGTCGCGGGTCGCCCCGCACCTGAATCTGAAAGGCAAGCGCATCCTCGATGTCGGCTGCGGCAACGGCTACTACATGTGGCGCATGCTTGGCGCCGGCGCGGACAGCGTGATCGGCGTCGACCCGAACTGGCTGTTCTTCTGCCAGTTCCAGGCGGTGCAACGTTACCTGTCCAAGCCCAATGCCTGGCACCTGCCCTTCCCGTTCGAAGACCTGCCGCCGAACCTCGAAGGTTTCGACACGGTGTTTTCCATGGGCGTGTTCTACCACCGCCGCTCGCCCATCGAGCATTTGCTGGCGCTGAAGGATTGCCTGGTCAAGGGTGGTGAACTGGTGCTGGAAACCCTGGTGGTCGAAGGCGATAAACACCAGGTACTGGTGCCGGAAGACCGTTACGCGCAGATGCGCAACGTGTGGTTCCTGCCATCGGTGCCGGCGCTGGAGTTGTGGCTGCGTCGTGCCGGGTTCACCGATGTGAAGTGCGTGGATGTGAGCACCACCACGATCGAGGAACAGCGCGGGACGGAGTGGATGAAGTATCAGTCGCTCAGTGACTTCCTTGATCCGGAAGATCACAGCAAGACCATCGAAGGTTTACCGGCACCGATGCGGGCTGTCATCGTCGCCAGAAAGTAACGCAAGAATCTGTAGGAGCGAGCTTGCTCGCGAAGGTGTGTCAGTCGACACCACTTAGCCTGACACTCCATCGCGAGCAAGCTCGCTCCTACAGAGGTTCGGTGTTCAGTCTGAGGGCTTGGCGCGCCGGGCCTTGAAGAACTCGCTCAGCACCGCCCCGCACTCCTCCGCCAACACCCCGCCTTCATACAGCACCCGGTGATTCAAGAAGCCCTGGGTAAAGAACTGCCCCTGGCTTTGCACAATCCCGGCCTTGGGCTCCAGCGCGCCGTACACCACCCGCGCAATCCGCGAATGCACGATCAGGCCCGCACACATGCTGCACGGCTCCAGGGTCACATACAGCGTGCTGCCTGGCAGGCGATAGTTGCTCACGGCCTGGGCGGCAGCGCGAATGGCGACCATCTCGGCGTGGGCGCTCGGGTCGCTGCCACTGATCGGGCAATTGAAGCCGCGACCGATGATTTCACCGTCCTGCACCAGCACCGCGCCCACCGGCACTTCACCGAGGGCGGCACCTTGCGCGGCCAGCACCAGGGCTTCACGCATGAAGTCCCGATCACGGCTGCGGTCGATAATGGCGGCGGGTCGAATCTGACGCATCACGCCACCTCGATCGCGGCCATCAGGCCGGTTTCCATGTGGTCGATCACATGGCAATGGAACATCCACACGCCAGGGTTATCCGCCACCAGCGCCACCTGGGCGCGCTCGTTCTTGCCCAGCAGGTAGGTGTCGGTGAAGTACGGAATGATTTTGTGCCGGTTCGAGGCGATGACCTTGAAGCTCATGCCGTGCAAGTGAATCGGGTGCTGATACTGAGTCATGTTTTTCAATTCGAAGATGTAGCTCTTGCCCTTCTCAAGCTTGGCAATCGGGCGGTCGGCGCAAGTCTTGTCGGTGATGTCCCAAGCCTTGCCGTTGATCTGCCACAGGCTTGGCGGCTTGCCGTTGTCGATATTGACCGACACCGAGCCCACCCATTCGAAATTGAAGTTGAGTTTCTCGGCATTGGCCAGGTCCGGCTCGGCGATCGGGTTGGCCGGCAGTGCCGGCGGCCACTCGGTCGGCGCGTCGCCATTGGCCACCGAACGCAAGGTGCCGAGGCGCACCGGACCGTTGCGCAGGGACAACTCTTCACCGGCCGCTGGCGCCTTGATCGCCAGGCAGATGCGCATGCCGGGGCCGAGCCAGTACTCCTTGCCCAGCGGGCGTGGCTCGATGGGGTTGCCGTCCAGTGCATAGATCTGCGCTTCGACGCCGGGGATGTTCAGGCGATAAGTCAAAGTATTATCGAGGTTGAGCAGGCGTACACGGGTGATCTGCCCGGCTGGCAAATCAATCACCGGCTGCGAGACCCCGTTGATGGTCGACAGACGCCCCGCCGTACCGCCACGGGCCGCTTCACGGGGAATGCTGAACTCGACGAAATTGCCCACCTCGTCGACATGCCAGCTCTTGAGGCTCAAGGTTTTCTCGTACTTGAATCCGGTCGGCTCGCGCTCTTCGATGATCAACGGCCCGACCAGCCCACGGCCAAGCTCTTCGCTGCTGTTCACGTGCGGGTGATACCAGTAACTGCCAGCGTCAGGCACGCGGAACTTGTAGTCGAAATATTCACCCGGCAGTACCGGCAATTGCGACACATAAGGCACACCGTCCATTTCCAGCGGCAGGCGGATGCCGTGCCAGTGGATGGTGGTGGCGACCGGCAGATGATTGATGAAACGCACCCTCAGCCATTCGCCCTGGCGCACGCGCAACTCGGTGCCTGGTGCCGACGGGCCGAAGGCCCAAGCCTCGGTCTTGTGCCCCGGCACCAGTTCGACGTCCAGCGGTGCGGCGATCAGTTCATAGTCGTGACCGGCATCTGCGTCGGCCATCTTGCCCAGCCAGTAGCGCGACGCGCCACCGGCTCCCACGCCAACGACAACAAGACCGGCCAGACCACCGAGTATTTGGCGACGGGTAAACGACATGAACTCAACTACCTCACAAATCAGCAACAGGCCCACGGCCCGCAAAAGGCGAATACGATACACCTGCGATTGCGAAACAGTAAGGGCTGCGCGGCGGATGGACGCAGGGCGGCATCGGACATACAGGCTAAATCGGGACGCGGTACAGCCCTGTCCGTACCCGAAATCGAATCGCAAATGGGCGTAACCATGTAGTGCACATTGCTAGAGCGTACGGGGCATCTTCGACATCCATTTTCTCAAGGAACGAGAGC
This sequence comes from Pseudomonas sp. Pseusp3, assembly GCF_047304225.1. Lineage (NCBI taxonomy): Bacteria > Pseudomonadati > Pseudomonadota > Gammaproteobacteria > Pseudomonadales > Pseudomonadaceae > Pseudomonas > Pseudomonas sp. Pseusp3. Next base: position 51,532 of record NZ_JBGLYV010000018.1, read on the forward strand.
CGATGAACTCAATTGAGTCCCGCTGATCCACCGCTTCCGCGCCACCGATCAGGACAACGCCGACCTGCATACGAGCGAGTTTGTGAAAAACGATTTGCGCTTTCAGGTCGAGATGCCCTGGATGGCGCTGGATCCTTCTCACCCAATGGTTTTCTTCATCTCAGGTCGATCACGATGATCTCGCAAAGATCGCCGGCTTTCAGATCCTGCGTGTTGTGAAGCTCCGATTGGGCCTTCAGTTCGTCCACCAGTGGTATGCGCGGCACTTCAGTCGGTGCACCTTTCTTGCCACCATGCTTGCCCGCCATCGTTGACATCACGGTCTTGAGGCGATCGGGTGTCTGTTCCTCGTTGCGTTTGTTGAAGCGGCTCCACATCGCCCTGGGCGTTGCGTTCAGGCTGCCGTGATGTCCGACCTTGTAGAAATCGACGTCGTCGAGCAGTTCCGCCATCTCCGATTGGAGCGCGTAGTTCCAGTTCTCCAGTTGCGCATCACCGGGAAACAACAGCTTCCTGGTTCCCGCTTCGAACAAAAGGATCAGGCTCGTATTGTTCATGGCGTCATCCAGCGCCGTGACGATCCCGAGCAATTGATCAGCTTCCGCGTTGTCGACCCGTTCCGCGACCCAGCGCATCTCGCTTGGCAGGCTCGTCTTGCGAAACATTTCTTCTTTCGATAGCTGTGGGAACAGCTTGCTGTTCGACTGCGTAGCCAGCTCGCCATCCACACCGAGAGCCACCAGGGGATTCGCACGCAACCAGTAATCGCTCGAGGCTTTCGCATACTTTTTGATCGACTTCGACTGCTGCAATGTCGGGGGGCCCAACACGTGCACCTTGATGTTCGGCAGGACTTCATCGAGAGCGACATCACAGCCGTGAAACAGATAGACGTTGCGTGTCTCATCACCGGCCATGGTCATCAGGTTCTTTACCGCGGAGAGGTTCTTGATGTTGTCCTCGCCGAGAAAGCGCAGGCGGTCGGCGAACGGCCACTGGGCGTTGAAGCCCTTCTCGCCGTCAAGACGCCGCACCACCGATTCGGCGATGGCATGCATGCTTTCGAGCGAGGCAACACGCGTGTCAAACGCCTTCTTCGCCGCTGCCGTATCAGTCGGGCCCGCCCAGTTCTCAGGTGCTTCGGGCGCCTCGGTCCATGGCTGCAGCACGCGATCAGGCTTCAGTGCCCGGATCACATCACCAGGACCATCGCCATTGTCGGACGTCGCGAACCCGCTGATGTGATCGGCATGCCGGTGGGTGGCGACCACGATATCGAGCTTGCCGCCACATTGCTGCGCGATGTCGTCGGCCACGTGCTTCATGTCCGCCTTCGGATCGTTTTTCGGCATGCCGGTGCTGCCGAAATCGATCAGGATGTGCCTGGCGCTGTCGTCGCTGTAGTCGAAGCGCAGAAGAAAGCAGTCGCCGAATCCGACCTGGTAGGCACGAATTGTCGCCTTGACGGGGTGCGGTGCTGCGGCGTGAGCGGTAGTGACCATGGAGTCAATCCTCCATGCGCGCCAGATGCATGTTCGAGAAGCGCATGCGCGCCTCTTCCCGTGGCATGCCCAGTTGCCCTGTATCGCGCAGGTACTCGAGGCGCCGCACTTGCCGAGCGCCATCGAGCAGGCCATTGCAGATGTGGTACTTGACGCGACCGTACTGGTCGAAGACGACGACACCACCGCCGAAGAGATCGGCCCGCGTGCGGGTCGTGAAGCCCTCGGGCAAGGGTTTGATGCCGCACTCCGACATCAGCTCGGATCCGAAGAAATGCCCGATCTGGACGTACTGACAAATCGTTTCCCTGAACGGAATGCCGTCGGGATCGACACGCACGGCCGCGTCGATCGACTGCACTTCCGTATAGCCCCGATCGGTGATGCGGAGTGCCTCGCGGTTTTCCCAAAGGAAGCGAAAGCATTCATCAGGGTCACGCGTCAGCGCTTCGGCATTGCTGCGCGAATACTGCAGCTCATCCGGCGTCGAAAAACGCGACCAGCATCCGTCGGTGTCAGTTTGTCCGCAGGGCGGGGCGATGCCATAAGCCTTGAAGGAATTCCTGATCTGCGAGCGATAACCGAACCGGCTGTCATCCGGCACCAGCTCGCGATCCGCCGTGAGCAGCCCGGCCAGGAACTGGCCAAAATCGAGATCGGTCGGTGGACAGTAGTCGATCGCACGGATCGACATCTGCAACAACTGCGCAGCGGCCTTGGCTCCTTCCTCGACGACAGACTTGAGGTTGTAGCCACCACCTTCGAATGTGCCGAGCTGGGCGATGCGTTCGGTCCATAGTTCGACGAAGGCGCGCATCATCGCTGCCACGAGGACTTCCCCTCGTCGGTGCGGCTCCAGCATTTCGGAGGCGTTGAGAATGTCCGGATCAGGCGCGATCTTGACTGATTGGCGCAGAGCCTCGCGCCCACCATCGGCAATGGCGCCGATCTCTGCAGCAATGCCGAGCAGGATCGACGATCGTATGACATCGCCCGTCACCTTCTCGGCAGGGATCAGCTGCATCGGCTCGCCGAGGCCCGGCAGTTTGTCATTGAAGCCCAGACCCGCTGCGACCACTTCGGGCAGCGAGAAGATCGAGAGGATCGCAACGATGTCGGCGAAGCCTTCATGGAAGGCGGCCTGGTCGGGACCAGAGGGCTCCGTGTAGCGCGTGCGCAGGCCGTCCAATACCGCATGCGTCGTCTCATGTGCAATGACGTCGTGGCTGAGCGCGGTGAAGACCGGCTGCATCTTGTCGTCGAAGAAGTAGCCAAACATCAGCGTCCTGTCGGGCTCTGAATAAAAGGCGTTGGCCAGCGCGAAGGCATGTGGCGCAATGTGCAGCTGATGACCGCCGAACGACCAGCGGACGCGGCGACCGAGCGCGCGCTCGAACAGACCCAGCGTGCGCATCGCGATCGCATAGCAGTTCTGGGCATGGAAATTGGGATTCGCGAGCAGGCGGGCCTGGTAGGCCTTGTCGTGCAGTGTTTCGCCGTCCTGCGGCGCGAAGGGATCGAGCAAGACATTGACGTCTTGGTAGCGTTGGCGATTGGCGTAGGCGCGCCGCTCGGTCGCGTTGTAGTCGACCACCTTGATCCTGTAGCCAGTGGGGCCCCAATCCAGCATCTCGGCGGGGACGTCGACCTGCGCGAACACTATGGGTCCGTTGTCGCCCAGGCGCAGACCGGGATCCTTAGCGATGACGGTAAGTTTACGCACGGATTGCAGAACAGTCATGGAAGCGTCCTCTTGCGAAAAAGCTACTCACAGACTTTATGCGTTGTACTGCGTGCGCATCATCTGGTTTGGGTAGAGTAGATGAACTCATTTCGGCTTGCGCCGAATTTGCCCATCAAGCCGCAGGCGCTGCCGTTCACCCCAAGGAATTCAACGGCTTAGAGTTTGGGAAGCCGCAATCGATATCGTACTCACGATCATCGACAGCCCTCCTCTAAGCCATTGATTCACATAGGCAGTTCAACCACCCTCATTCCCACTCAATGGTCGCCGGCGGCTTGCTCGACACGTCGTAGGTGACGCGGGAGATGCCTTCGATTTCATTGATGATGCGGCCGCTGACGGTTTCCAGCAGTTCGTAAGGCAGGTGTGCCCAACGCGCGGTCATGAAGTCGATGGTTTCCACGGCACGCAGGGCCACGACCCAGGCGTAACGACGGCCATCACCGACCACGCCAACCGATTTAACCGGCTGGAACACCACGAATGCCTGGCTGACCTTGTGATACCAGTCGGCCTTGCGCAGTTCTTCGATGAAGATGTGGTCGGCGCGACGCAGCAGGTCGGCGTATTCCTTCTTCACTTCACCGAGGATGCGCACGCCCAGGCCCGGGCCCGGGAACGGGTGACGGTAGACCATGTCGTACGGCAGGCCCAGTTCCAGGCCCAGACGACGGACTTCATCCTTGAACAGCTCGCGCAGTGGCTCGACCAGTTTCAGGTTCATCTCTTCCGGCAGGCCGCCCACGTTGTGGTGCGACTTGATCACGTGGGCCTTGCCGCTTTTCGCGCCAGCCGACTCGATCACGTCCGGGTAGATGGTGCCCTGTGCCAGGTACTTGATGTTGTCCAGCTTGCAGGATTCGGCATCGAATACGTCGATGAAGGTACGGCCGATGATCTTGCGCTTCTTCTCAGGGTCAGCTTCGCCGGCCAGGTTGTTGAGGAACTGGTCCTCGGCGTTGGCGCGGATCACCTTGACGCCCATGTTCTCGGCGAACATGGCCATCACTTGCTCGCCTTCGTGCAGGCGCAGCAGGCCGTTGTCGACGAAGACGCAGGTCAGCTGGTCGCCGATGGCCTTGTGCAGCAGCGCGGCAACTACCGAGGAGTCCACGCCGCCAGAGAGGCCGAGCAGCACGTTGTCGGTACCGACCTGGGCACGCACCTGGGCGATGGCGTCTTCAGCGATCTTCGACGGGGTCCACAGCGCTTCGCACTCGCAGATGTCGAGGATGAAGCGCGACAGGATGCGGCCGCCCTGCTTGGTGTGGGTCACTTCCGGGTGGAACTGCACGCCGTAGTAGCGACGCTCGTCGCTGAACATGCCAGCGATCGGGCAGCTCGGGGTGCTGGCCAGGATATGGAAGTCGGACGGCATGCGGGTGACCTTGTCACCGTGGCTCATCCACACGTCGAGGCCGAACAGGCCGTCGGCGTCGATGTGGTCTTCGATGCCGTCGAGCAGGCGGCTCTTGCCGACCACGTCGACACGGGCGTAACCAAACTCACGCAGCTCGGAACCTTCAACCTTGCCGCCCAGTTGCTCGGCCATGGTCTGCATGCCGTAGCAGATACCGAAGACCGGCACGCCCAGGTCAAAGACTGCCTGCGGGCAGCGAGGGCTGTTGGCTTCGTGCACGGACTCCGGGCCGCCAGCGAGAATGACGCCTTTTGGCGCGAACTCGCGGATCGCATCCTCGTCCATGTCGAACGGGTGCAGTTCGCAGTACACGCCGATTTCACGCACGCGGCGGGCGATCAGCTGGGTGTACTGGGAACCGAAGTCGAGGATCAGGATGCGGTGAGCGTGAATATCGAGGGCCATGATTCAGTCTCGTCTAAGTCATTCAGAAACAGTCGTGATTCAGAAACAACTCGGGGCTGAATAAAACAGCCCCGGTTGCTTAGCTTGTTGCTTGAAGGCTCAACCTACGCGGTAGTTTGGCGCTTCCTTGGTGATCTGCACGTCGTGAACGTGGGATTCGGCCATGCCTGCGCCGGTGATCCGCACGAACTCGGGCTTGGTGCGCATCTCTTCGATGTTGGCGCTACCGGTGTAGCCCATCGAGGAGCGCAGGCCGCCCATCAACTGGTGGATGATCGCGCTCAGGGTGCCCTTGTACGGAACACGCCCTTCGATGCCTTCCGGAACCAGCTTCTCGGCGCCTGCCGAGGAGTCCTGGAAGTAACGGTCGGAGGAACCCTGGGCCTGGGACATGGCGCCCAGCGAACCCATGCCGCGATAAGCCTTGTACGAACGGCCCTGGAACAGTTCGATCTCGCCCGGCGCTTCTTCGGTACCGGCGAACATCGAGCCCATCATCACGCAGGAAGCACCGGCCACGATGGCCTTGGACAGGTCACCGGAGAAACGGATGCCGCCGTCGGCGATCAACGGTACGCCAGTGCCTTCAAGGGCAGCGGCGACGTTGGCGATGGCACTGATTTGCGGCACGCCGACACCGGCGACGATACGGGTGGTGCAGATCGAGCCAGGGCCGATACCGACCTTGACCGCATCAGCGCCCGCTTCGGCCAGGGCCTTGGCGGCAGCGCCGGTGGCGATGTTGCCGCCGATCACCTGCACTTCAGGGAAATTCTCTTTAACCCAGCGAACGCGGTCGATCACGCCTTTGGAGTGACCGTGAGCGGTGTCGACCACCACCACGTCAACGCCGGCATTGACCAGGGCGGCAACGCGGTCACCGGTGTCTTTACCGGTACCAACGGCAGCACCGACGCGCAGACGACCTTGATCGTCCTTGCTGGCCAGCGGGTAAGCCTTGGCTTTTTCGATGTCTTTGACGGTCATCATGCCTTTGAGGGCAAACTTGTCGTCGACGATCAGGACTTTTTCCAGGCGGTGCTTGTGCAGCAACTCGCGGACTTCGTTCTTGTTGGCGCCTTCCTTGACCGTGACCAGACGCTCTTTAGGCGTCATCACTTCACGTACGGTGGCATCCAGGCGGGTTTCGAAGCGCACGTCACGGGAAGTGACGATGCCGACCAGGTCGCCATCGTGCAGCACCGGAACGCCGGAAATGTTGTGCATGCGGGTCAGTTCGAACAGGTCACGCACCGTGGCGTCAGCCTCGATGGTGATCGGGTCCTTGACCACACCGGCTTCGAACTTCTTGACCTTGCGGACTTCGGCAGCTTGCTGCTCGATGGTCATGTTCTTGTGGATGATGCCAATACCACCTTCCTGAGCCATGGCGATTGCCAGACGGGCCTCAGTGACGGTGTCCATGGCGGCGGAGACCAGTGGAATATTCAGCTCGATGCCACGGGTAAGGCGGGTCTTGAGACTGACTTCGTTAGGAAGCACCTCGGAATAACCGGGCACTAGGAGAATGTCGTCGAATGTCAGAGCTTCTTGGCTGATACGCAGCATCGCGGGGGCTCCCGAGCGGGAAAATGGAAGCGCGCCATTATAGTCAGACACCCCTTCGGGTTCAATGTAAAACTCTGTCTATTATTGGCATTACTGATATACGGGGATTCCATCCGCTGTATTGCTGCTTTTTTGTAGGAGCGAGCCTGCTCGCGATGAGCTTGAAGGCGACGTTTGTTTTCAGACAGCACGCGTCATCGTTCACGACCATCGCGAGCGAGCTCGCTCCTACAACGGTCATCAGAGTTCGACTTTCACCCAACTGACCGGCTGATCGAGCCAATCGGCGAATTCATCGAGAAAGCTCTGCTTGAACCCGGCTTCGGCCCAGTTGTTGAAGATGAAACCGAGGTTGGAAAAGCCGCATTCCTGCAGGAACAGGAAGCCGTTGATGTCGTCTTCATGCCCGCATTCCGGACAGGTGAAGTTATCGGTACGCCCCGGCATCCAGTCTTCCAGGCTTTCGAACAGGGCTTCACCCACTTCCTTGCGGCACTCGGCGCAACCCGCTTCGCCAAGAAAACCCTTGGCCGGCGTATAGATGCAGCGCTTGGTGACGATCTCCAGACCATTGACCGGCTCGCCGAATGGCAGCGCGTCCGGGTGCAGCACCACCTCACGGGCACCCTCGGCGATGGCGTGGCCCATGCGATTGCCGGTGCGGCCGCACGTGGTCAGCTCTTCCTGGACGATGTTCTTGCGCACCAGCCAGCGCACGATCGCCCGAGCTCGGGGCTCGTGCACCGGCAGTGTGGAGATTTTCGGGACGATGATGCTTTGCGAATTCATGGGGTACAGGCCTGAAGCATTGATAAATGACCTGTAGGAGCGAGCTTGATCGCGATGGTCGTTAACGATAACGCGTACTTTCTGATTGAACGCGTCACCCTCTAGTCCATCGCGAGCAAGCTCGCTCCTACAAGGATCAGTAGGCGAGCCTTTAGAAGGTATAGGCCCGCCGCAGCTGTTTTTACAGCTCGACAACAACCGCCTGCGATGCACGGGTCGCCTTGGCGCGGGCGGCTTCGATCGACTCGTCGCGAGCCAGGGCAACGCCCATGCGGCGCTGGCCGTTGACTTCAGGCTTGCCGAACAGGCGCAGCGCGGTATCCGGCTCGCTCAAGGCTGCGCCCAGATTGGCGAATGCGGTCTGGGTCGACTGCCCTTCCACCAGGATCACCGCCGAGGCCGATGGCCCGAACTGACGGATCAACGGGATCGGCAGGCCGAGAATGGCCCGTGCATGCAGGGCGAACTGCGACAGGTCCTGGGAGATCAGGGTCACCAGGCCGGTGTCGTGCGGGCGCGGCGAAACTTCGCTGAACCACACCTGATCACCCTTGATGAACAATTCGACCCCGAACAGACCACGGCCACCCAGGGCTTCGGTCACGGCTTTGGCAACGCGTTCGGATTCAGCCAAGGCAATCGGGCTCATGGCTTGCGGCTGCCAGGATTCCTGATAGTCGCCCTTCTCCTGACGGTGGCCAACCGGCGCGCAGAAGGTGGTACCGCCGACGTGGCGTACGGTCAGCAAGGTGATTTCGTAGTCGAAGTCGATGAAGCCCTCGATGATCACCCGACCTTTACCGGCACGGCCACCTTCCTGGGCGTAGTCCCAGGCTTTGCGCACGTCATCGACGCTGCGCAGCAGGCTCTGGCCCTTGCCCGAGGAACTCATGACCGGCTTGACCACACACGGGAAACCGAGGTCTTCGACGGCCTTGCTGTAGTCCTCGAAGGTGTCGGCGAAGTGGTACGGCGAGGTTGGCAGGTCCAGCTCTTCAGCGGCCAGGCGGCGGATGCCTTCGCGGTTCATGGTCAATTGCGCGGCGCGGGCGGTCGGGATCACGTTGAAACCTTCGGCCTCCAGCTCCACCAGGGTCGCGGTGGCGATGGCTTCGATTTCCGGCACGATGAAGTGCGGTTTCTCGGCTTCGATCACGGCACGCAAGGCAGCGCCGTCGAGCATGTTGATCACGTGGCTGCGGTGCGCCACCTGCATGGCCGGCGCGTTGGCGTAGCGATCCACGGCAATCACTTCAACGCCCAGACGTTGCAGCTCGATCACCACTTCCTTGCCCAACTCGCCACAGCCACACATCAATACGCGGGTCGCGGTAGGCGACAATGGAGTTCCGATACGGGTCATCTGAAGGTCCTCAAGAAGCGGATCATCGAGGATACGGCGCACCAGGCGCGATCCATGGGGAGAAAGCGCGGCATTTTACATGAACTTCAGCCGACGACAGCCTGTTTGCGCAGGCGCCAGGCCATGATCAGCCACACGGCGGTGACCCCGGCGAATTTCGAGCCCAGGGCAGTGAGGATCACCCCCGGCGTCAGGGCGTCGATCATGCCGAAAAAGATAAAGGTATCGAGGGGAATGCTCAGGGCCGAACTTATCCACAGCCGATCATGCAGCGGGCGCCTGGTGATGCTGAACACCAGCCAGTCGATGCACTCGGAAACCGCGAACGCCGTGGCGCTGGCCAGGGCGATGGACGGATCGGAGGTGACATAGGACAACACCAGCGCCACCAGCATCGCCACGAGGGCGCCATGGCCGAATCGGGCTTGCACCATGTCGCGCAACACGAACACCAGCCCGCCCCAGGCCGACCAGATGATGTCCAGGTGCGGGGCGGTGGAAAAGGCGTAGTTGATCAGCACGACGCTGCCGATGTAGGCGATGAGGAAGAACATGGGCGGGGAAGTACCTGTGAATTTGCCGCACAGGATACTGTAGGAGCGAGCTTGCTCGCGATGGTCGTGAACGATAACGCGGCGAATCTGACACCCCGCGGTGTTCCTCAGTCCATCGCGAGCGAGCTCGCTCCTACAACCGCGGTTTTGCCCCGATCATCCAGACCAACCCACTGGCCTTCGCCCGCTCATGACACAACCCCAGCACCTGGCGCCGCTCTTCGTTGGTCATGCGGCTCCAGCGGGTGATCTCCTCCACCGTGCGTTGGCAACCGGTGCAGACATCATCGTCATCCAGCGCGCAAATGTTCACGCAGGGCGATGGCACCGGGCGTTCGGGTGTGCTCATTCTTCCTGCTCGGCCAGATCGCGGGCATAACGCTGCGAGTTGTGCACGTAGTGAGCAGCGCTGGCCTCCAGCATCCGGATTTGCGGCTCGGTCAGTTCGCGCACCACTTTGCCGGGTGAGCCCATGACCAGCGATCCATCCGGAATTTCCTTGCCCTCGCCGATCAGCGAGTTGGCGCCGATGATGCAGTTCTTGCCGATCCTTGCACCGTTGAGGATCACCGCGTTGATGCCGATCAGACTGTTGTCGCCGACAGTGCAGCCGTGGAGCATGGCGTTGTGGCCGATGGTCACGCCGGTGCCAATGGTCAGCGGATAGCCCATGTCGGTGTGCATCACGGTGCCGTCCTGGACGTTGCTGTTCCTGCCGATCAGGATCAACTCGTTATCGCCACGCAGCACGGCGTTGAACCAGACGTTGGCGCCCTCTTCCAGCTTGACCTTGCCCACCAGCACGGCATTGGGGGCGACCCAGCTCTGTGGATGGGTTTCGACGCGGGCGTCGCCCAGACGATATTTCATTGTTGTTTTCCTCAAGGCTCAGGCAGGCTTTTTTTCAGCAAAATCAGGATTCAGGCCATGCGAATGATGGCTTCAGATATTGATAAAGCTTTTGGGAGGCTGATGCAGGCTGATTTTGGCGTCATACAGCAGGTTGATCAACTCGACGATCATGATCGCCGTCAGCCCCCAGATTTTGTACTCGCCATAGCGATAGCTCGGCACGTACCAGCTGCGGCCCTGATAGTCGATGCGATGGGTATGTTCGCGGGGGTCTTTGCGGAAGAATTCCAGCGGTACGCTGAACACCGCGGCGATCTCGGCATCGTTGGCCCGGTATTCGACAAAATCCGGGATGACCCCGACATAGGGTGTGACCATGATGCCATGCAGGCTGATCAGCGGGCTGAGCGGGCCGATCACCTCGACCAGCCCCGGCGGCAGGCCGATCTCTTCTTCGGCTTCACGCAGGGCGGTGAAAATCAGGTCGGGGTCTTCGGGGTCACGACGCCCACCGGGGAAGGCGACTTCGCCGCCATGGGTCGACAGGCCGCTGGCACGCAGGGTCAACACCAGCTCAGGCTCGTCACTGCGTGTGATGGGCACCAGCACCGCGGCCTCGGGAAAACGACGGTCGGTCTCCAATGTGCGCGGAGTGTGGTTACTAACCCGATGCAGTAGCTCGTCCAGCATGAGTGTTCTCGATCTGTGCCTTACCCGGCATCATGCACCAATCGCTGCGGTCGCCCAACCCCCGCAACAGCCCCATGTCGCGAAACGACAACTTGCCGACAGACACTGCCGCACGCCAAGATAGGCGCAGCATTCAGGAACCCCAGCATGAAATTTTGCAGCCAGTGCGGTAACCCGGTGACCCAGCGCATTCCCGAAGGCGATTCGCGCCTGCGTTTTGTCTGCGACAGCTGTCAGGCCATCCACTACCAGAACCCCAACATTGTCGCCGGCTGCGTGGCGACCTGGGGCACCAAGGTGCTGCTGTGCCGGCGGGCCATCGAGCCGCGACGCGGTTACTGGACCCTGCCCGCCGGCTTCATGGAGAACGGTGAGACCATCGAACAGGCCGCCATTCGCGAAACCGCCGAGGAAGCCTGCGCCCGGGTGCGCAACCTGAGCATCTATACGCTGATCGACGTGCCACATATCAGCCAGGTGCATGTGTTCTTCCGTGCCGAGCTGGCGGACCTGGATTTTTCCGCCGGCCCCGAGAGCCTGGAAGTGCAACTATTCGACGAAGCGGACATTCCTTGGGATGAGCTGGCTTTCCGCACGGTAGGTCGTACCTTAGAATGCTTCTTCGCTGACCGGCGGACCGAGGTCTATCCCGTACGGTCTGAATCGATCCCGCCGCTTGCTCAGCCTGCCATTATTTGATGCCATATTGGTATCATTCGTAGCCGCTGAAAAATCGCAGCCTGCGGCAGCTCCTACAAAAACATCTATAAATGAATAGTCGCGACACCTCCTGGGGAATCGTTTCAATGCGCTGGTTGCTTGCCCTGTTCTGTTTGTCGTTCGTCGCGGTGTCCCAGGCTTCTGCCGTGGAAACCCTGGACGGCAAGGTCATCGAGAAAATCCTGATTCTCAAGTCTTCCCATCAATTGCAATTGATCAATGACGGCAAGCCGCTCAAGACCTATCGCATTTCCCTGGGCAAACGGCCCAAGGGGCCAAAGCTGATGGAGGGCGACAAACGCACCCCGGAAGGCTTCTACTGGGTTGACTGGCGCAAGGTCAGCGACCGCTTCAACCTGGCGATGCACATTTCCTACCCGAACATCAGCGACTCTGCCCGCGCCCGTCGTGAAGGCGTCGAGCCCGGCGGCATGATCATGATCCACGGCACCCCGGACACCGAGGACACCCCGGAAGACCTGTTCCACACCCTGGACTGGACCGACGGCTGCATCGCCATGCGCAACATGGACATGCGCGAAGTCTGGAACCTGGTGCCGGACGGCACGATGATCGAGATCCGCCCGTAACTCCCCCGACCATTGGTCGCCCTCGAAAAATAAATTCAAAAAATCGCAGCCTGCGGCAGCGCCTACAGTAGTGATACCACTCTGACCTGTAGACGCTGCCGAAGGCTGCGATCTTTGCTGCTGCATCCCCCTGCACTAATACCACTTAGAACCACCCTCTGAAAAACCGGCCAAAACGGCAGGATTTCCCACGCCAAAGGCCCGGTGGCGGCGTTGACATGGTATGCAAGTGGTATTAGTTTCGCCTCACTACCGGGCGACAACCATCCTGCAACCGCATCGGACAATGCCTACATGAATGACCTCCGCGCCCTGCGCCCCGACGACACCCAACCCACGCCGTTGTACCTGCAACTGGCACGCAATCTGGAAGCGGCGATCCATGCCGGCCAGTGGAAGGCCGAACAGGCCATGCCGTCGGAGCGCAATCTGAGCGAGACGCTGGGCATCTCCCGGGTCACCGCCCGCAAGGCGCTGGAAGTGTTGTTCGAACAAGGCCTGATCCGCCGTAACCAGGGCTCCGGTACCTTCATCACGCCGCGCCTCGAACAACCTTTGTCGCGCCTCTCCGGTTTCAGTGAAATGCTCCGCCTCAAGGGTTTCGTGCCCGGCTCGCAATGGCTGGAGCGGGAAATCACCCTGCCGACCCACGAAGAGCTGATCCGCCTCGGCCTGTCGCCCAACGACAAGGTCGCGCGGCTCAAACGCCTGCGCAAGGCCGACGACACCGTGATGGCCATCGAGATGAGCACCCTGCCCGCCTCGATCATTGCCAACCCGCAATCGGTCGGCGACTCCCTCTACGAATTCCTCGACGGCATTGGCAAACCGGTTGTCCGCGCCCTGCAGCATATCCAGGCGATCAACGCCTCGGACGAGTTCGCAGCTTTGGTCGGCATCGCCCCCGGCACTGCGATGCTGCTGATGACCCGGGTCGGCTACCTGGAAGACAACACGCCAATCGAAGTCACCGACACCTATTGCCGCAACGACTACTACGACTTTGTGGCAGAGCTTCGCAGGTAAGTAGCCGCGCAGTTAAAACCGAGACCGATCATGTCCGAAGACAACATCCTCACCGCTCACGGCTGGGTTCGCGGCCGACTGGTCCACGCACACGGCAAAGTCGTGTCGATCGAAGGCCAGCCCTGCGATCCGGCAGACAACGACCTGCCGTACCTGCTCCCGGGTTTCATCGACCTGCACGTTCACGGCGGCGGCGGCAAAGATATCATGGAAGGCGCGCCGGCCTTCGAAACGATCACCCGAACCCACCTGCGCTTCGGCACCACGTCGCTGCTGGCCACCACCATGACCGCGCCGAGCGACGAGATATCCAGCGTGCTCAAGGCCGTCGGCGAATTCTGCGAGCAGCGGCCCCAAGGCTGCGCCCGGGTGCTCGGCGTGCACCTCGAAGGCCCGTACATCAACCCCGGCAAGCTCGGCGCACAACCCAACTTCGCCCACACGGCGCTGATGGCCGAAGTCGAAGCCTACCTGGCGCTCGCACCGATCCGGGTGATCACCATCGCGCCGGAAATCGCCGGTCACGATGCCTTGATCCGTGACCTCAGCAGCCGTGGCGTCCGCATGCAGATTGGCCACACCCTGGGCAGCTATGAGGAAGGCGTGGCGGCGCTGGAGGCCGGCGCCAGCAGTTTCACCCACCTCTACAACGCCATGAGCCCGCTGCATCACCGTGAGCCGGGGATCGTCGGCGCCGCTTTGGCCCACGCCCAATACGCCGAACTGATTCCGGACTTGCTGCACGTGCACCCCGGCGCCATCCGCGTGGCCCTGCGCTCGATTCCATGCCTGTACTGCGTCACCGACTCGACCGCGGCCGCCGGCATGCCCGATGGCGAATACAAACTCGGGAGCCACACCGTGACCAAATGCCTGGGCGGCGTGCGCCTGCCCGACGGCACCCTGGCCGGCAGCACGCTGACCATGGATCAGGCCCTGCGCAACCTGGTGAAGATCGGCCTGCCCATCGCCGAAGCCTCGCAGCGCCTGTCGCAATTCCCCGCCGACTACCTCGGCATCACCGAACGCGGGCGCCTGCAACCGGGGGCCTGGGCCGACTGCGTGCGGCTGGATCGCTCATTGAAACTGACCGCCGTCATGGTCGAAGGAGAAGACATTGACTTCAAAAATGCTTGAAGAGGCGCTGTCCTCGTTCGAGGCAGTGCAAGTCCAGTTGCAACAACTCGACCCACAGATGATCGAAATCGCCGGACGCCTGCGCCGCCAGCCGCCGCAAGTGGTCATGACTGTGGCCCGTGGCAGTTCCGACCATGCCGCCAGTTACTTCGCCTACCTGACCATGCAACTGCTGGGCATCCCGGTGGCCTCGCTGCCGATGTCGGTGGTGACCATGCAACAGGCACCATTGAAGGTCAGCGGCCAGGTGGCATTCGCCTTTTCGCAATCGGGACAGAGCCCGGATCTGGTCAACAGCCTGCGCCTGTTGCGCAAGCGCGGAGCCTTGAGCATTTCGCTGGTCAATGCCGAAGACTCGCCACTGGAGGCCGCCTGCGAATTCAGCCTGCCGCTGTGTGCCGGCACCGAAAGCAGCGTTGCCGCGACCAAGAGCTTCATCGCCACCCTCAGCGCCAGCGCTCGCCTGATCGGCCACTGGAAAGAAGACGCCGAACTGCTCGAGGCAGTTTCTGCCTTGCCCGATGGCCTGCGCGACGCCGCGCAACAGGACTGGAGCCCGGCCATCGACGCCTTGCGCGATTGTCAGCGGCTGATGGTAATCGGCCGTGGCGCCGGTTTCGCCATCGCCCAGGAAGCGGCGCTCAAGTTCAAGGAAACCTCGGCGATCCAGGCCGAAGCCTTCAGCAGCGCCGAAGTCCGTCACGGCCCGATGGCGCTCATCGACGAAAACTACCCGTTGCTGATCTTCGCCCCACGCGGTGCCGAACAGGCCGGCTTGCTCAGCCTGGCCGCCGACATGCGCCAGCGCGGCGCCCGTGTCCTGCTGGCCGCACCGGATGACGTGCTCGAGCGCGACCTGACCCTGACCCTCGCCGAGCACCCGGCCCTCGATCCGATCCTGGCGATCCAGAGTTTCTACGTGATGGCCGCCGGTTTGGCGGTTGCACGCGGCATGGACCCGGACCAACCGCGGCACCTGAGCAAAGTCACTCGTACGCACTAACCACCCTTGTAGGAGCGAGCTCGCTCGCGATGGACTAAAGAACGCCGCGGTTATCCAGCAAACGCGCGTTTTCGTTGACGACCATCGCGAGCAAGCTCGCTCCTACAGGGGGGGCCGCGTCGATCCCAATAGTTTTCCTGATGAGACCGAGCCATGCACAACAACAATAAAGAGCTGACCCTCAGCGCCCCGCTCAGCGGCCCGGTGCTCACGCTCGCCAAAGTCCCGGATGCGGTGTTTGCCAGCGGCGCCATGGGCGACGGGATCGCCATCGACCCGTTGAACGATACCCTGCACGCGCCCTGCGCGGGCGTGGTGGTGCATGTCGCGCGCACCGGTCATGCAGTGACCCTGCGCGCGGACAACGGCGCCGAACTGCTGCTGCACCTGGGCCTCGACACCGTCGAACTGCAAGGCCAGGGCTTTTCGATGCTGGTGCAGGAAGGTGCACGGGTTGCCAATGGCCAGCCCCTGCTGCGCTACGACCTGGACAAGGTCGCGCAGCAATGCAAAAGCCTGGTCAGCCTGCTGATCCTCACCAACAGCCAGGACTTTCAGGCACGACCCATCACCCTCAAGTCAGTGAAAGTCGGCGAGCCGTTGCTGCACATCATTCGCCGCCAGGGCGTGGGTGCGCAGGCGGACGTGGAGCTTGCCGGCGAAGAAGTGGTCGGCCACATCCGCATCGCCCATCGTGGCGGTCTGCATGCCCGGCCAGCCGCGTTGATCCGTCAGACCGCCCTGGGTTTCAAAAGCAAATCCCGGCTGCATTTCGCCGGTAAATCGGCGACCTGCGATAGCCTGATCGGACTGATGGGTTTGGCCGTCGGCGAGCAGGACGAAGTGCAGGTCAGCTGCCAGGGTCCGGATGCCGAAGCCGCACTGCAAGCCTTGCTGACTGCGCTGTCCACGGCACTGGCCGAAGAGCATCACGCCACCGCCCCGGCACCGATGATCCAGCGCAACCGAGTGGCCGAAGCCGGTGTGCTGCACGGTGTCTGCGCCGCTCCGGGGCTGGTCGGCGGGCCGCTGTTGCGCTTGAACGCGATCAGCCTGCCTGCGGATGCCGGGCACAATGATCCGGTGCAGCAACGGCAAACCCTCGACACTGCGTTGACCCAGGTTCGCAGCGAAATCGCCGGCACCCTGGACCAGGCCAGAAAACACAGGAAAACTGACGAAGAAGCCATCTTCGCCGCCCATCTCGCGCTGCTGGAAGACCCGGCATTGCTGGACGCGGCCCGCCGGGCCATCGACCTCGGCACCGCGGCGACCCACGCCTGGAGCCAGTCGATCGAGGTGCAGTGCGACGTGCTCCAGCAGTTGGGCAGCACGCTGCTGGCCGAACGCGCCAACGACCTGCGCGACCTCAAGCAACGGGTGCTGCGCGTCCTGCTCGGTGAAGCCTGGCATTACGATGTACCACCCGGTGCCATCGTCGCCGCCCACGAGTTGACCCCATCCGATCTGCTGCAACTGAGTCAGCAAGGTGTCGCCGGTTTGTGCATGGCCGAAGGCGGCGCGACGTCTCACGTGGCAATCCTTGCGCGGGGCAAAGGCTTGCCGTGCATGGTCGCACTGGGCTCGACGTTGCTCGATCAGCAACAGGGGCAACAGGTAGTGCTGGACGCCGACGGCGGTCGCCTCGAACTGACACCCAGCGCCGAGCGCCTGACGGACGTGCGCCAGAAGCAACAGCAACAGCAGCAACGCCGGGCCGAACAACAGCTCCAGGCGCATACACCTGCGCTGACCACCGACGGCCTGCGCATCGAAGTCGCCGCCAATGTGGCGTCCAGCACCGAAGCGGCAGATGCATTGGCCAATGGCGCCGACGGCGTCGGCTTGCTGCGCACCGAATTTCTCTTCGTCGACCGCCACACCGCCCCGGACGAACAGGAACAACACCACGCCTATCAGGCCGTGCTCGATGCCATGGGCGACAAGTCGGTGATCATCCGCACCATCGACGTCGGTGGCGACAAGCAACTCGATTACCTGCCACTGCCCGCCGAGGCCAATCCGGTGCTCGGCCTGCGCGGCATTCGCCTGGCCCAGGCCCGCCCGGAATTGCTCGACCAGCAACTGCGCGCCCTGCTGCACGTCACGCCGTTGTCCCGTTGCCGGATCCTGTTGCCGATGGTGACCGAGGTCGAAGAGCTGCTGCATATCCGCCAGCGCCTCGACGCCTTGTGCACCGAACTGGGCCTGAGTGAGCGCCCGGAGCTGGGGGTGATGATCGAAGTTCCGGCCGCCGCTCTGCTGGCTGAACAGTTGGCGGAGCACGCGGACTTCCTGTCCATCGGCACCAACGACCTGTCGCAATACACCCTGGCCATGGACCGCGACCACGCCGGTCTCGCCTCCCGGGTCGATGCCCTGCACCCGGCGCTGCTGCGCTTGATCGCCCAGACCTGTGCAGGTGCCGCACAGCACAAACGCTGGGTCGGGGTTTGTGGGGCGCTGGCCTCCGATCCGCTAGCTACACCAGTGCTGATCGGGCTGGGCGTGAGCGAACTGTCGGTGAGCCCGGTGCAGATCGGTGAAATCAAGGATCGTGTACGCCATCTCGATGCCAGCCAATGCCGGCGCATCAGCCTGGACCTGCTCAAGCTGAGCAGCGCCGGTGCGGTGCGTCACGCCTGCCACCAGCACTGGCCTTTGAGCTGAGCTCTTAACAGAAGAACAAGAACATCCAGGGAGTACCGCCATGTATCAATACTTTATCGAAGGACTGCAGCGCCTCGGCCGCGCGCTGATGCTGCCAATCGCGATCCTGCCGATTGCCGGCCTGCTGCTGCGCCTGGGCGACACGGACCTTTTGAACATCGCGATCATCCACGACGCCGGCCAGGTGATCTTTGCCAACCTGGCCATGATCTTCGCCATCGGCATCGCGGTCGGTTTCGCCAAGGACAACAACGGCACGGCCGGTTTGGCCGGGGCCATCGGTTATCTGGTGATGGTGTCCACGCTCAAGGTGTTGGATGCGAGCATCAACATGGGCATGCTCGCCGGGATCATCAGCGGCTTGATGGCCGGTGCGCTGTATAACCGTTTCAAGGACATCAAGCTGCCGGAGTACCTGGCGTTCTTCGGCGGCCGGCGCTTCGTGCCGATCGCGACCGGTTTCAGCGCGGTCGGCCTGGGCGTGGTGTTCGGTCTGATCTGGCCGCCGGTCCAGCACGGCATCAACAGCTTCGGCGCGCTGCTGCTGGAGAGCGGCAGCATCGGTGCATTCATTTTCGGTGTGCTCAACCGCCTGCTGATCGTCACCGGCCTGCACCACATCATCAACAACATGGCCTGGTTCGTGTTCGGCAATTTCACCGACCCGACCACAGGAGCCTTGGTGACCGGCGACATATCGCGCTACTTTGCCGGCGACCCGAAAGGCGGCCAGTTCATGACCGGCATGTTCCCGGTGATGCTCTTCGGCCTGCCCGCCGCCTGCCTGGCGATGTACCGCAACGCCCTGCCGGAACGGCGCAAAATCATGGGCGGGATATTCCTGTCGATGGCCCTGACCTCGTTCCTGACCGGCGTTACCGAGCCCATCGAATTCGCCTTCATGTTCCTCGCGCCGCTGCTGTTCTTGCTGCATGCGCTGCTGACCGGCCTGTCCATGGCTGTCACCAACCTGTTGAACATCCACCTGGGCTTTACCTTTTCCGGCGGCTTCATCGACATGATCCTCGGCTGGGGCAAATCCACCAATGGCTGGCGCGTGGTCCCGGTCGGCCTGGTCTATGCGCTGATCTATTACCTGGTGTTCGACTTCTGCATCCGTCGTTTCAATCTCAAGACGCCGGGACGCGAAGACGCTGCTGTCACTGAAAAAGCCGCAGTGGCGGACAGCGACCGTGCCGGGGCCTACATCAAGGCATTGGGCGGCACCGAAAACCTGATCACCGTCGGCGCCTGCACCACTCGGTTGCGCCTGGACATGGTGGATCGCAACAAGGCGTCGGACGCGGACTTGAAAGCACTGGGTGCCATGGCGGTGGTGCGTCCGGGCAAGGGCGGGAGCTTGCAAGTGGTGGTCGGGCCGATGGCCGACGCGATTGCCGATGAAATTCGCCTGGCGATGCCGGCATTGGGTCGCGCCATCGTGTCGACGCCGGCAGCAGAAACAGACGCGCCGCCACCTGCCGCCGTGGCGACACCCGAGGCGCAGCAATGGCTCAATGCGCTGGGTGGTGGCGACAATGTGCTGCAACTCGATTGCATCGCCATGACCCGCCTGCGCCTGCAACTGGCCGATGGCAAGGCGTTGTCGGAATGTGATTTGAAAGCACTGGGTTGCCAGGGTGTCAGTCAGCTGGACGGCGACGTATGGCATCTGTTGATTGGCGACAAGGCACCGACCTTGAGTGATGCGCTGGAAGCGTTGGTCAATCGCAGTGAGGTCAGTGCCAAGGTTTGATGCTTTGGTGACTGAAAGTCCGCCATCGTCGGATCGCCGCCCGGAGCCGGACGGCGACCCGACGATGAGACTCTCCCGGCCACCGAAGGCTCCAGCCCCCGCCAAATCGTGGCATACATATATACCGCCACCGCCTCCCTTTCCCTCTCCATGCTGCCGGCTCTTTCTACCGACTGGAGACCGTGCCCATGAGCATACCCACCGCCCCACCGTCCTTTGAAGAAATCAAAGGCTATCTCAACCAAATCGGCCATCACCTGCTCAACGCCCAGACCCCACTGCTGCCCGACCATAAGCCCACAGCCGAACTACGCTACCTGGAACGCCTGGACGGCATCCTCAAGCGCTACCGGGAACAGTTCCTGAGCAAGGCCAGAACCCACTATCAGGCATTGGCCAACAGCGACCTGAAAACCCCGGAAGGCCAGACTCTGCTCACCACCCTCAAGAGCACCTTGAACACGCATCTGATGGACATGGACCTGCGCGAGCAGATCGATGGCAGGCCACTCAAATCCTACATGACCTTCGAGGCCGGGTTCACGGCCCTGGAGCATGAGGCCAGGCTCGGCGTTCAGGACCGCCTGCTGCACCCACAAGAAGGCAAGATGCTCGAAAGCGTGGCGCTGCCCCCAAGCTTGCGTCCAGGCCTGTACGCCTTGCAGTTCAGTTACCAGGCGCAACAGGTCGAGCTGGCCGGTGCCTTTGTCGCCACAGAAAAAAACAGCGTTGTGGTCAACGACCTGATGAGCGCGCAGGACGTCGGCCAGATCTTGCTGTTCACACCTGCGCGAGGGATCGAGTCGTTCAACACCCTGGCCGAACTCGACACCCACTTGCGGCAAAACATGGAGCACGCCAGCGGGCGCAGTGAATTCATCGACAGGTTGCCCACGCGCTACCACGCCTTGAGCCCTGCCGGAATCTGGCCCCTGGAACTATCACCCATCGACGACCAGCCGTTGTTCGAACACACCGTCGGTGCACTGATCGCCAAGCGCACCCAGGATGTCGACCGGACCCTGAGCCTGGTGGACAACCCGCAGCACGACCCCGCCCAATTGATCGCGGCTCTCGACCGCGCCATCCGCAGCGCCCTGCCCGACCTCAGCGCCCGCCTGGAACTGCGCGCCCAACGCCTGCTCGAACGATTGCTGCGTTACAGCGCACCCGATTGGTATCGCAGCGCCAGCGAGGCACGCCGGGCCGCGCTGGCTGAACATCTGGGCAGCTACAACCAGGCACGCCAGCACCTGCTCGACCTGTTGGGCCCCGCCGCGACCCCCCAGGCCCTGGCCCGTCATCAATGGCTGGAGCGGTTGAGCGATGAGCTGGAGATTCACGACCTGAACCCGGAGCACCTGCAGGTCAAAACCCAACGGCTTGTGGCCAGCGTCGGCCACTATGAACACAATCGCAACCTGATCGACCTGGCCTTGCGGGGCCTGCATACCGGCGACGAACTGCCCGGCTCCGACTTTCTGACGAAGACCACTCTCACGTACAACGGGGGCCCCTTGCCCGATGCGTACCAGGATCTGACCCTGGCGTGGATCGTGGAACAGTTGATGACCTTGCATCCCCGGATCGACTTTGCCCAGGTGCAACGGGAACTGCACGCCCGGCCCGAGTTCAGCGGCGCCATCGAGCAGATGCTCGACCAGCGGATCAACGCCCTGGCCTACACCGCTTTCCTGCAAGGCCATATCCGTGAAGAGGACTACCAGGCGATCCAGCGCTTGCGTCAGGGTAGCGATGCGCAACTGAGCGCGGACACCCTGGGCGCCAGCACTCTATCGCTGCACGGCGCACAACTTCAGGACCTCTGGGTGATGCGCCAGACCGATGCCAACGGGATGGTCAACCGCGTACTGCTCTGCACCCCCGAGGCACCACAAGAGCACCAGTTCCAGGCATTCGACAGCGAGCTTGCGTGCCAGCAGCACATCCTCGGCTGGACCCTGGACAATGGCCTCAAGGCCCCGCCCGGCACCATGACCGATTACTTGATCCGCCAGGCACCACTGCGCCTTCGCAACTCGATGAAGCACCTCTTGAGCGGTCTGAGCCTGAAGTTTCACGACCAGGAATACAACGAGGTCACGTTCAACGCTGGCAGCTATCGCCAATGCCTGAAATCAATGGCTGAACACATACTCGCCATACGTTTCGATAACTACGAATTCAACACGCCGAATTGGTATCGCTCAGCCACCCTTGATGTCAGGCGAAGACTCTCGACCCTCGCCGAGGATGCAGAAGGCAGTTTGCAGACCTACAACGACCATCCACAGTCCGAGGCCCGCTTCCAGAGCTTCGATGCCTACCTGCATGAAAAGGCCAGGGAGCGCTTGAACCAGCTATTGGGTCGCCCTCAGAACGATGTTGACCCGGACACCGTATGGGCCTATTCACCCTCCTCGCTGATCGGTAGCCAGACACCGGCGCCCATGACATATACCAGGCTCTACCGTGATGGCTACGCCGATGGCGTCGGTTTTCTCGACGAAAAATTCTCCCGCGCGGCAAGGTACAGGGGCCCGCAAGGCGTTGACCTGAGCACCCTGAACGCCAATCCCGAAGCCGTCGCGCGCTCGGTCACCGGCGTCTGGATTGGCCAGCGCTACGTCGACAAGGTCAAGGCCGAGTTGCTGGACCCGGACAGCCCGGCGTTTACTTTCAGACGCAATGCGGTACTGGCCATTACTCAACGACAGATGCTCAGTGCCGCGTTGGAGTGTCGCCTGCAAGGACACATCGCCGGAGTTGACCTGCAATGGCTTGAGCGCAGCATCGCCAGCATGGGCGACACGTCGCAGGAGACTCGCGGCAACTACGCCATCCATCGTCTGCTGGTCGACGGCGAATGGGTCATCGACACCTACCTGTTCAGCCACGCTGACAATCCGGTGCTGCTCTATACGCCCCATTCCCCCGACGGCATCGCCTTTCGCGAGGCCAGGCAGTTCAATTACCTGCTGAAAAAACTCCCCGGCCTCATCGGCTATCTCACCCTGCGTGTCGATGTTCGATCCCGGGGCCGGGTCCAGGCATTTCTGGAAGCGGCCAAACAAGGGCTGCCCGACGACCTGGATAAAACCACCCCCAGCCCCCCACGTTACGACTCGACACGGGCACTGCCTCCAGTGCCCGACCTGCGTTATTTGCTGTACAACATGAAGCTGCAACGCAAGATCGACGAAGTGACCGCCACCACCACTAGCCGCACTCAGATGATCACCAGTATTCTCTGGACGTGCGTGGAGTTCGTGGCCACCATCGCCACTGCGCCTTTCCCGGTTCTGAGCCTGAGCGTTGGCCTGCTTCTGGCCTTCAAGGACGGCATGCTCGCCCTGCACGCGTACAACCAGGGCGACACCTCGGCCGCCCTTGAGCACTTCGTCGGGTATCTGCTCAACAGTGCCGGAGCCATCTTCACCGACCTGCGTCCGGCCCTGCGCTCGCTCAAACCCATCGGCAAATCCGCGCGCCTGGCAGTTGCCAGCACCGAGCAGTGCCGGGCGATGAAGCTGATCAGCCAGCTGGAGACAGCCCCCCCAGCACCTGCCAACATGCAGCCGGTGTTGTTCAACAGCGAGGTACTCTGGGCGCCGAAGACCCCGGATGTGATCGGTCGCTACTTGCTGTATCGCCTCGATCCGGCCAGCGCAAAGCTGGTCTCGACCACACGCCTGGCCGCACCGAACACCGAGGGCATCTGGACCCGCACCGGGGTTTCCGGTGGCGCGCCGAAATACGAAACAGTGCCTGAAACCCCCGGACCGTCAAAAGACTATGGGATGCCACGGAAGTACTGGAGCAACCTTGAGTCGGTCATGGACCCGCAGATGCGAGCGCTCATGATCAGCCAGGCAACCGATATTGACCAAGGTTTGGTCGGCGTTGTGCTAGGCAGTGCCGCCAATAAACT
Organism: Pseudomonas sp. Pseusp3; assembly: GCF_047304225.1. NCBI lineage: Bacteria > Pseudomonadati > Pseudomonadota > Gammaproteobacteria > Pseudomonadales > Pseudomonadaceae > Pseudomonas > Pseudomonas sp. Pseusp3. Next base: position 75,253 of record NZ_JBGLYV010000018.1, read on the forward strand.
GCGTTCGTTACGTACGATTTACCTGCAACAGGTCGAACGCCTGACCAAGGACGCGGACAACTTCTTCCTCTACCTCGACACGCTGCCCGCTCGCGCCAGCGTGCCTGCCGTAGATGCCAGCACCCCACTGGCCCGACTGGTCGCCAGCGATGCGTTTGCCGGCAACAAGAACCTGGTCATCGGTGCCGTGCCAGGCTCCATCGCCAGCAAGCAGGCACTGATTACCAACATGGATGCCCTGGTCGAACAAGGTTTCAAGCGCCTGTATGTGGAGTTCCTGCCAGGGGATGTTTTCAAGCTCAAGCTTGAAAAGTTCAACCAAGGGAAATCATGGCGGCACATCAAAGAACATTTGAAGGCCATAGACCGGTCCTTCGGCATTGCAAAAGACGCCGAGTACTCATACTTGGCCCTCGTACGCAAGGCCAGGGAAAAAGGCGTGCAAATCAGGGCACTGGACGCCTCGACCTCCTATCGGCTGGACGATGTCCTGCTCATGGGCGACAGCTCGCCGACCACGCCCCAGCCCAACAGCCTGAGAAACTACTACTCGCACAAAGTCATTGAAACCGACATGGCCGATGCACCGCACGAACGCTGGATCGCCCTGGTAGATCAATCGCGCATGACCACATACAACGGGACGCCTGGCCTGGCTGACCTGAACAATGCGGTTGCGCTGCGCATCGAAGACGTCGGCTTGAATCAATCGGTGGGCATCTGGTCAGACACCCCCGGCAAGATACCAGGTGATGCACTCGCCAAAGGCGACTACCACATAACCCTGCAAACACCGTACAAGATGCCCGAGCCTATCGCACCGACTGCCTCTACATCCCTCACCGGCACCGGACATTTCAACGACTTCGATATTGCACCGTCGCTCAGAGATGAAATCGCCCGCATGGCCGACCAGCCACGCAGCCTGGATTCTCGCTACGTGCCGTCACAGCCATCGCGATTGGAAGCGTTCTCTGAATTCATCAAGCTACGCCAAAACCTGAGTGCCAAGGCCGAGAGCTTCTTTGCCGACTATGTTCCACCTGCCAGGCCAACGTTGCCGACGATCGACGCCAGCACCACGCCCGAGTCGTTCCTGAAACAAATCAGCGAAAGCCGCTTGCCAGGGTTGATTATCGGCGAGGCCCACTCGGCAGAGTCGAGCAAGGCGTTTCTGATAAAGCAGATGAAGCAGCTGAAGCAGCAGGGCTACCAGACACTCTACGTCGAACACCTGCTCACCGACCTGCACCAGGCTGAACTGGAGGTATTCCATCAAACCCAAAGGATTCCCGGCAACCTCAAGGCCTACCTGAGAACCCAGGACCGGGGACATATGCCGTTCTACAAAGGCTCTGACAACTACTCGGAAGTCATCCAGGCCGCCAACAAACATGGCATCCGCATCAGGGCACTGGACTGTACCGCCAGCTATCACGTCAAGGGCTTGCCTGATCCGGAAAAAGCCCGCAACCAGATGTTCAGCTACTTCGCTTCCCGGGTCATCCAGGCCGACCAGGAGGCACACGGGCCCCATAAGTGGATTGCCTTCATCGGCAGCGCCCACACCAACAACTACCAAGGCGTATCGGGAATGGCCGAAATCCTGGGCACGGTCAGCCTGCACGTCAGGGATAGCGCGCCGTCACTGTCCAGAGGCATTCACCTCGGGTACTGGGAAACCGATCTCACGGGGCCTTACTGGAAGGCGATACGCAGTGACTTCAAACTGGAAGTCAGTAACGCCCGGCAACCAGTTCCAGCGCCCTTTTTACCTGTCGACAGGTCAAGACTGCGTCAGGCGGGACACTTCCTGATCGAACGCCCCTCGGCTGCCGAGACCAACCTGCTGCACCGCTCCCGCAGCGGTGAAATTGTTTCCACGCCGATTCAGGTGGACGATAACGGATTGTTCTTTATCGACCGCTGGGACATGTCGGCACGACGCTTCGAGTACCAGAACATCCTGATCGAAGTACTCAAGGCAGAGGTTCACCTGACGCCAGCGCCGTAATCGGCGTCAGTCACCTATTATCACGCCCAACAAAAAACCCGCTGAAATCACTTTCAGCGGGTTTCTCAATTCAGCAGCCTGGAAGATCAGAAATCCTCCAGCCGCCACACCTCATAAGCTGGTGTCTCGTAGGGATGGCTCTGTTTCAAAGCCTCCACCACCGAGCGAATCAACTCATCCGCCACCACCAGCTCAACCTTCCATTCCTCGACCTGCTCGACCTGCCCTGCTTCGCCAATGAACGGCTGGCTGCCATCCAATGGACGAAACTGGCCCTGGCCCAACACCTGCCAGGCGCAGTGATCGTAAGCGCCGATCCGTCCGCCACCGGCGGCGAATACGGCACTCTTCACATCTTCGACGTGGCTGGCTGGAACAAAAAAGCTGAGCTTGTACACGGCGCTTAATTCACCCAGACGCGAGCATTACGGAACATGCGCATCAGCGGTGCATCTTCGTTCCAGTCATCCGAACGCCACGAGTTCTGCACAGCGCGGAATACACGCTCCGGGTGCGGCATCATGATGGTCACGCGACCGTCGCGGCTGGTCAGGCCGGTGATCCCGCGCGGCGAACCGTTCGGGTTGGCCGGGTAGCTTTCGGTGACCTTGCCGTGGTTGTCGACGAAACGCATCGCCACGCAACCCGACAGATCGGCTTCCAGCAGTGCTTCTTCGCTGGCGAACTCGGCATGGCCTTCACCGTGGGCGATGGCGATCGGCATGCGCGAACCGGCCATGCCCTGCAGGAAGATCGAGTTCGACTCCTGGATCTGCACCATGGCCACACGGGCTTCGAACTGCTCGGAACGGTTACGCACGAAGTGCGGCCAGAACTCGCTGCCCGGGATCAGCTCGTGCAGGTTGGACATCATCTGGCAACCGTTGCACACGCCGAGGGTGAAACTGTCGTTGCGTTCGAAGAAGCCCTGGAACGCATCGCGGGCACGGCTGTTGAACAGCGCCGACTTGGCCCAGCCTTCACCGGCACCCAATACGTCGCCGTAGGAGAAACCGCCGCAAGCGACCATGCCCTTGAAGTCGTTCAGGTCGACACGGCCGGCGAGAATGTCGCTCATGTGCACGTCGATCGCGTTGAAACCGGCGCGATCGAACGCAGCCGCCATTTCCACCTGGCCGTTGACGCCCTGCTCACGCAGTACGGCAACCTGTGGGCGGATGCCTTTCTTGATGTAAGGCGCGGCGATGTCCTGGTTGATGTCGTAGCTCAGCTTGACGCTCAGGCCCGGATTGTCTTCTTCCAGCAGCACGTCGAACTCTTGTTCGGCACAGTCGGCGTTGTCACGCAGACGCTGGATCTGATAGCTGGTCTCGGCCCACTGACGTTGCAGCAGACGACGCTGGCCTTCGAACACGGTGTCACCGTTGAAGGTGATGCTGATCTCGCCGTTGTTGATTGGCTGACCGATCACCGACACGCAATCGCCCAGGCCGGCAGCGCTGAACTGCGCGAGGATGTCCGGAGTGGCGTCCTGGCGAACCTGAATCACGGCACCCAGTTCTTCGTTGAACAGGATCGCAGCGATGTCGGCGGAGGAATCCGCCAGGCTGTCGAGGTTCAGGCTCAAGCCGCAGTGACCGGCGAACGCCATTTCCACCACGCTGGTCAGCAGACCGCCGTCGGAACGGTCGTGGTAAGCCAGCAGGTGACCGTCGGCATTGAGGCCCTGGATCACCGCGAAGAAGGCTTTCAGGTCTTCGGCGTCATCGACGTCCGGAGCCTGCTTGCCGAGCTTGCCGTGAACCTGTGCCAGGATCGAGGCGCCCATGCGGTTCTGGCCGCGGCCCAGGTCGATCAGGATCAGGTCGGTGGTGCCCTTGTCCATGCGCAGTTGCGGGGTCAGGGTCTGACGGATGTCAGTCACTGGCGCGAAACCGGTCACGATCAGGGACATTGGCGACGTGACGGACTTATCCACGCCTTCATCGTTCCAGCGGGTGGCCATGGACATCGAGTCCTTGCCCACCGGAATGGTGATGCCCAGCTCAGGGCACAGTTCCATGCCGACCGCTTTCACGGTGTCGTACAGGCGTGCATCTTCACCCGGGTGACCGGCAGCGGACATCCAGTTCGCCGACAGTTTGATGTCGGAGATCTTGCCGATGCGCGAAGCGGCAATGTTGGTCAGGGTTTCACCGATGGCCATGCGGCCCGACGCTGGAGCGTCCAGCAGCGCCAGCGGAGTACGCTCGCCCATGGCCATGGCTTCACCGGTGTAGACGTCGAAGCTGGTGGCGGTGACGGCAACGTCGGCCACCGGCACCTGCCACGGGCCGACCATCTGGTCACGGGCCACGAGGCCGGTGATGGTGCGGTCGCCGATGGTGATCAGGAAGCTTTTGCTGGCCACGGCCGGGTGATGCAGAACGCGCTCGACGCAGTCGGCGATGTTCAGGGTCGACGGATCGAAATCATCACCCAGTTCGGCTTCACGCACCACCGAACGGTGCATGCGCGGGGCCTTGCCCAGCAACACTTCCAGTGGCATGTCCACCGGGCTGTTGCCGAAATGGCTGTCGGTGACAGTCAGCTGTGGTTCGGCAGTGGCTTCGCCGACCACGGCAAACGGGCAACGCTCGCGTTCGCAGATCGCCTTGAAGCGCTCGAAATCCGCCGGGCCGACAGCCAGGACGTAGCGTTCCTGGGATTCGTTGGACCAGATTTCGTGCGGGGCCATGCCCGGCTCGTCGTTTGGAATGTTGCGCAGTTCGAAACGGCCACCGCGGTCGCCGTCGTTGACCAGTTCCGGGAAGGCGTTGGACAGACCGCCCGCACCCACGTCGTGGATGAAGCTGATCGGGTTCTTGTCGCCCAGTTGCCAGCAACGGTCGATGACTTCCTGGCAACGGCGTTCCATTTCCGGGTTTTCACGCTGTACCGAAGCGAAGTCCAGGTCTGCCGAGCTGGTGCCTGTGGCCATGGAGGAAGCTGCGCCGCCGCCCAGGCCGATCAGCATCGCCGGGCCGCCGAGCACGATCAGCTTGGAGCCGACGACGATCTCGCCTTTCTTGACGTGTTCTTCACGGATGTTGCCCATGCCGCCAGCCAGCATGATCGGCTTGTGGTAGCCGCGAACTTCGTCACCGTGCGGGGTGGTGATCGATTGTTCGAAGGTACGGAAGTAACCGGTCAGCGCCGGACGGCCGAATTCGTTGTTGAACGCAGCGCCGCCTAATGGGCCTTCGATCATGATGTCCAGCGCGGTGACGATGCGCTCGGGCTTGCCGTACGGCACTTCCCACGGCTGTTCGAAGCCCGGGATCTGCAGGTTGGACACGGTGAAACCGGTCAGGCCGGCTTTCGGCTTGGCACCACGGCCGGTAGCGCCTTCGTCGCGGATTTCGCCACCGGAACCGGTGGACGCGCCCGGGAACGGGGCAATCGCGGTCGGGTGGTTGTGGGTTTCAACCTTCATCAGGATGTGCACCGGCTCCTGCACCGCGCCGTACTGGCGGGTTTCAGGGTCCGGGAAGAAGCGACCGGCCACGGAGCCGACGATCACCGAAGCGTTGTCCTTGTAAGCCGACAGGACACCTTCGCTGTGCATCTGGTAGGTGTTCTTGATCATGCCGAACAGGCTTTTTTCCTGGCTTTCGCCGTCGATGTCCCAACTGGCGTTGAAGATCTTGTGACGGCAGTGCTCGGAGTTCGCCTGGGCGAACATCATCAGTTCGATGTCATGCGGGTTGCGCGAAAGGCCCACGAAGGCGTTGACCAGATAGTCGATCTCGTCTTCGGCCAGGGCCAGGCCCAGCTCGGTGTTGGCTTTTTCCAGCGCGGCACGGCCGCCACCCAGCACGTCGATGGCGGTCAGGGGTTTCGGTTCGGCGTGGCTGAACAGGCCGGCGGCCTGTTCGAGATTGCCCAGGACGATCTGGGTCATGCGGTCGTGCAGACCGTCAGCGATCAACCGGGCTTCAGCGTCGCTGAACTGGCCGGCCACGTAGAACGCAATGCCTCGCTCCAGGCGCTGGATTTTCGCCAGGCCACAGTTGCGGGCGATGTCGCTGGCCTTGCTCGACCATGGCGAGATGGTGCCGAAACGCGGCAATACCAGGAACAGACGACCGGTCGGTTCTTGTACCGGAACGCTTGGACCGTACTTCAGAAGGCGCGCAAGCACCTGCTGTTCGTCGCCGGTCAGGACGCCGGTAACTTCGGCGAAGTGAGCGAATTCAGCATACAGGCCACTGACAGCCGGAACCTTCTGGCTCAGTTGCTCAAGGAGCTTGCTGTGGCGAAAGGCAGAAAGGGCAGGAGCGCCGCGCAGGATCAACATCTTCGGGACAGCCTCGGGAAGGGGTGTGCTTTGAGGCCGTGCATTCTAGCCTAAACAGCCCGCGACATCACCCGAAACGCTACGCACGGTTGCACTCGGGTGTCGATTTGTGTTTCTGCCTTGAAAGTCAGGTTAACGGGACGTGCGGTGATCGCTTATTTTTACTGTAACAAAATGCAGATCAGGCCCATTCCTGCGGGGTTTCGGTCGGTTTTGTGATCGCTAGCAGACAAGCCCTTCGCTGTCGAGATATGGCGCCCGTGGTCCTTTGCGTATACTGCGCAGATGTTTTCCCCAACGGCTTTACGTCCGCGGTACGCCAAATGGCTGATCGCAACCGGACTCTTCCTGATGCTCGGTGGCTGTGTTGATAAACCCAACACGCTTGAGCGCGTAAAGGAGGATGGTGTGCTGCGGGTGGTTACCCGAAACAGCCCCGCCACCTACTTTCAGGATCGCAACGGTGAAACCGGCTTCGAATACGAGCTGGTGAAGCGCTTCGCCGACGATCTGGGGGTCGAGCTCAAGATCGAGACCGCCGACAACCTCGATGACCTGTTCAACCAGGTAGGCAAGCCCAATGGCCCGGTGCTGGCGGCTGCCGGCCTGGTCAGCAGCGAAGAGCGCAAGAAGCAGGTGCGTTTCTCGCATTCCTACCTGGACGTCACCCCGCAGATCATCTACCGCAACGGCCAGTCACGGCCGACCGATGCGAAGGATCTGGTGGGCAAGAAGATCATGGTGCTCAAGGGCAGCACCCACGCCGAGCAACTGGCGCAGCTGAAACAGAAATTTCCCGGCATCGAATACGAAGAGTCTGACGCGGTCGAGGTCGTCGATCTCCTGCGCATGGTCGACGAAGGCCAGATCGACCTGACGCTGGTCGACTCCAACGAAGTCGCGATGAACCAGGTGTACTTCACCAACATCCGGGTCGCCTTCGACCTCGGTGACGCCAGCAACCAGAGCTGGGCCGTCGCACCGGGCGACGACAACAGCCTGCTCAACGAAATCAACGAGTACCTCGACAAGGTCAAGAAAAACGGCACCCTGCAACGCCTCAAGGACCGTTACTACGGGCATGTCGACGTTCTCGGCTACATGGGCGCCACCACGTTTGCGCAACACTTGCAGCAACGCCTGCCCAAGTACGAACAGCACTTCAAGTCGTACGCCAAGAAAGAGAAAGTCGACTGGCGCCTGCTGGCGGCCATCGGGTACCAGGAGTCGTTGTGGCAACCGGCCGTCACGTCCAAGACCGGTGTGCGTGGCCTGATGATGCTGACCCAGAACACCGCGCAGGCCATGGGCGTGTCCAACCGCCTGGACCCCAAACAGAGCATCATGGGCGGGGCCAAGTACCTGGCCTACATGAAAGACCAGCTCGACGAGTCGATCCAGGAACCGGACCGTACCTGGTTTGCCCTGGCGGCCTACAACGTCGGCAGCGGCCACCTGGACGACGCACGCAAACTGGCGGCCAAGGAAGGGTTGAACCCGGACAAATGGCTGGATGTGAAGAAGATCCTGCCGCGCCTGTCGGAAAAGAAGTGGTACAGCAAAACCCGTTACGGCTACGCCCGAGGCGGCGAACCGGTGCATTTCGTGGCGAACATCCGGCGCTACTACGACATCCTGACCTGGGTCACGCAGCCGCAGCTTGAAGGCGACCAGGTCGCCGAGGGCAAACTGCTGGTTCCGGGGATCGACAAGACCAAGCCGGCGCAGGAACCGGCGCCGCTCTGACAGAACAACCGAGATCAAATGTGGGAGCGGGCTTGCTCGCGAAGGCAATTTATCATCCAACATCTCTGTTGGCTGATACTCCGCTTTCGCG
>NZ_JBGLYV010000190.1:0-4807 GCF_047304225.1 Pseudomonas sp. Pseusp3
CTGCCACACAGGCCGCGCCCTCGCCCTTCGGCCCGCTCAAGCATGTCAACGCCGGGCTGCTGGACGTGGCGTACGCCGAAACCGGCCCGGCCAACGGGCCGGTGGTGATCCTGCTGCACGGCTGGCCGTACGACATTCACAGTTATGCCGAGGTCGCGCCGTTGCTGGCCGCCAAGGGCTATCGGGTGCTGATGCCCTATGCGCGCGGCTATGGCGATACACGTTTCCTGTCGGAAAAAACCGAGCGCAACGGCCAGCCGGCTGCGCTGGCCAGTGATGTCATCGACTTCATGGACGCGCTGAAGATCAAGCAAGCGGTGCTCGGTGGCTATGACTGGGGTGCGCGCTCGGCCGACATTGTCTCGGCGCTGTGGCCGGAACGGGTCAAGGCACTGGTCTCGGTCAGCGGTTATCTGATCGGCAACCAGGCAGCCGGCAAGAACCCGCTGCCACCCAAGGCGGAATTGCAGTGGTGGTATCAGTTCTACTTCGCCACTGAACGCGGCCAGGCCGGTTACGAGAGAAACACCCACGACTTCGCCAAGCTGATCTGGCAACTGGCTTCGCCGAAATGGGCGTTCGATGACGCCACTTTTGACCGCAGCGCCAAGGCACTGGACAACCCGGACCATGTCGACATCACCGTGTTCAACTACCGCTGGCGCCTGGGCCTGGTCGAGGGCGAAAGCCGATACGAAGCGCTGGAGCAGAAACTGGCCACGGCGCCGTCCATCAGCGTGCCGACCATTACCCTGGAAGGCGATGCCAATGGCGCACCGCACCCTGCGCCCGAAGACTATGCCAAGCGTTTCACCGGCAAATACGAGTTCCGGCTGATCAACGGCGGCATCGGCCACAACCTGCCGCAGGAAGCTCCGCAGGCGTTCGCCAAGGCTGTGATCGATGCGGACCATCTTTGAGGGCTGATTCGGTTTACGCGCTTTTCCCCCGAACAACGACCTCCACCGCACGGCTCGTTTACGTAAACGGGCCGTGCGCATGCGCTATGAGTCAAACACAGCACACCGATTCAATATTCCCTGCCCGATCTACGTAACCATGGCGTCCTCACTCCTCCTGTAGGAGCGAGCTTGCTCCGGGCGGCGTTCCGACGATGGTCGTTAACGATAACGCGTGTTTACTGCCTTAACGCGGCTCACTTGAGACCATCGCGAGCGAGCTCGCTCCTACAGTGAATCCCCCCACCGTCGCTGTGCCTGTGGTGAACGATTGATGAAGTATGACTCGCAAGACCTCAGGGCCCGATTACAGCTTTGGTTATCGGTGCTGCTCGCCGGCACGGTCGGGACCGCGGTGGCGGATGAATCGGCGCAGGGCTTTCTGGACGGCGCAACGCTTGGCGTGTTCAGTCGAAACTTTTACCTGAACAGCGATTATCGATCCCCCTCGCCGACCGGCAAGAACTACAAAGCCGAGTGGGCTCAGGGCTTTATCGGCACTTTTGAATCCGGCTTCACACCGGGCACGATCGGTGTCGGCCTTGATGCCCATGCCTTTCTCGGATTGAAACTCGATGGCGGCAAGGGCCATTCCGGCACCGGTTTGCTGCCCGTGGGCAGTGATGACCGCAGTGAAAGCGACTACTCCAGCGGTGGCGGCGCGATCAAGCTCAAGGCCTCGAAAACCACCCTGGCGTTTGGCGAAATGATGGTCGAGTCCCCGGTATTCGACACTGCGGACAAACGCCTGCAACCGGAATACGCGACTGGCTTTCTGCTCAACAGTCGCGAAATCGACGGAATGAACCTGCAAGCTGGCCACTTCACGGCGTTCAAGAATCAGGACAGCGCTTCAGGCAAGGGCGACTTTTTCGGTTATGGCGCCAACACCGAGGCTGGTGGCATTTCGTTTGTCGGCGCCGACCTGTTTACCCAAAGCCCGGTCGGCGGCGCGCTGTACGCCTCGGAGTTGACCGACACCTGGCACCAGTACTACGGCAATCTGCACTTCAAGCAGTCCGACGTGTTCATCGACGCCAACCTCTATCACACCAAGGACACTGGCCAGGCGCTGGCCGGTGCCATCGACAACACCGCGTACAGCCTGTCCGGCCAGTACACGCTGGGCGCCCAGGCGTTCACCCTGGCCTATCAGAAAATCGACGGTGATACGCCGTTTGATTTTGTCGGTGGCGACTCCATCTACCTGGCCAACTCGATCAAGTTCGCCGACTTCAACGGCGCCCACGAACGCTCCTGGCAGGTTCGTTACGACCTGGACCTGGCCACCTTCGGGATACCCGGCCTGAAGTTCATGACCCGTTACGTCACCGGCGACCAGATCGACGGCACGCATGCACCACAAGGCGGGGCGTACAACCCGTTCGACCCGGCGGCCGGCACCTTCGTGCCGCAACAAGGTGCCGGGGGCCGACACTGGGAGCGCGACATCGACCTGCACTACGTCGTGCAGTCCGGGTCGGCCAAGGGTTTGTCGCTGCAACTGTCCCATGTGTCGCACCGGGCGAACGCGGCCCAGGCCGGCGATGACATCGACCGGGTGTACGTGGTCATCCAGTACCCGCTGAACTTCGGGCCGTTCTGAGCGCAAAGTGGCGGAAGGCAGCCGGAGTCGAACCTGCCCGGGAACGGATGCCGTCCCCAACCGGGTTTGAAGCCCGGCCGCGCCACCGGGCGCGATTGCCTTCCTTGATCAGAGCTCTGTGCGCTGGGCCAACGCACTGTCCGGGCGAACCTGCCGACGATCGCCAAAACGCCGGGTCAGGCCGATACGGTCGAAGTACTCCAGTATCTGAATGCTGCGCTTGCGCCCCAGGCCCACCGCATCACGAAACGCCGCCACCTGGATCACCGGGTTGGCGTCCGCCAGTTGCAACAGCATAGCCGCCAATCGGCGAATCATGCTGTCGGGGTAAAACAGGTCCCGCACCACTTGGTGCATCAAACCCAGGCGCGCCATTTTGCGCAGCAACCCGCGCACGGCCGCTTCGTCATGCCCCAGGTCGCGAACCCACGGCGGGGCGAAGCCCGCCTGTTCGAACAACGGTTGCAATTGCAGCCACAGGGCTTCGTCCTCTTCGCTCAAACGCACCTGATGCCCTGGCAGATGCAACCATGGGCCGCTGCTGGCGATGTCGCCGCTGGCCAGCAATTCGTCGAGCAGGCTGATAAACGTCGAACGCTCCATTTCGCTACCGGTGAATCGGCGCAGGCGATCCCGGTCCGGCCCCATCTGATCGGCTTCAAGCTGATGGAAACGCTCGAGGTGCTCGAGCACTGCAGCCTTCAAGGCTTCCCAGCGACTGGCACTGAACAGCAACGCGCCTTGACGGGTGTCGATCAAGCGCACATCCGCGGGCAATGTCCAACTGCTGCGCGGTCGGTTGAACTGCCGCTCCAGGCGCTGCGGATCGAGCCCGCTGTCGCTGTGGGCCAGCAATGCCGGCAACACATCTTCCAGCCTTGTGCTGTTCGCCAGCGCCTGCAGTTGCGCCAATCGTTCCGGGCTGCGACGTTGCCGGGCGGGTGCAAACGGATCCAGCACCCGGCCGCCGCCCAGGGTTCGTTGGGCACTCTGATCGCGCAGGATCAGCGGGTCGCCTTTCACCGCCTGCACCGCTGTATTGAGCAGCAGTTGCGCGAACATCCGCCCACCGGGCGCCAGACTGACGCCTTCGAGCAAGGCGACTCGACCGGTGACGTCCTGGGTGCCGAGGTGCACGTGCACCGGTTGAAAGTGCTCGAAGGCCCGGGGTTCGCCGGGGAGCAGCTGCATGTCGATGTCCAGGCGTTGGCTCGGTGCGTACGAGCCGGCGGCCAGCAACCAGTGGCCACGATGGATATGCTCCAGGGCCAGCCGTTCGGCACTCAGGTTCAATGCCACGCGCTGGCCGGCAACGGCGTGGTCGGCGGCCTGGTTTTGCGCGTGCAGGCCGCGAATGCGCACCGGTTTGCCTTGTGGCCCCAGCAGCAAGGTATCGCCCACCACGACCTGGCCGGACAGCGCCGTACCAGTCACCACGATACCGGCCCCGGCCACGCTGAACGCCCGATCGATCGCCAGGCGAAAACCACCTTCCGTGCTTCGTTGCACCACTTCACGCTGGGCATCGAGCAACGCCTTGCGCAAGGATTCGATGCCCTCGCAGGTGGAGCTCGACAGCGCAATCAGCGGCGCTTCGGCATACGGCCCGGGCGCGAGCAAGGTGCGGACCTGATCGCGCACGACCTGCACCCTGGCGCTGTCGACCCGGTCGCACTTATTGATCGCCACCAGCGCACGCGGGATGCCCAGCAACTCGACAATCGCCAGGTGCTCGCGGGTCTGCGGCATCACCCCGTCATCGGCGGCCACTACCAGCAACACCAGATCGATGCCCTGTGCCCCGGCAAGCATGTTGTGGGTGAAGCGTTCATGCCCGGGTACGTCGATGAAACCGGTCAAGCCCGCTCCCGGTTCCAGCTCGGCATACAGGTAGCCGAGGTCGATGGTCATGCCGCGCTCACGCTCTTCCCGGCGCCGGTCGCCCGCCTGACCGGTCAGCGCCTGGAGCAGCGCCGTCTTGCCGTGGTCGATGTGCCCTGCGGTGCCGACAATCACCCTGCCCGTCCCTCCACCTGCAATTGATCGAGCTGTGCCAGCCATGCCGATTCGTCGTCCAGTTGCCGCAGGTCCAGCCACAGGGCGTCATCGTCAATGCGCCCGAGTACCGCGATCGGCAATGCGCGAAAGGCTGCTTCCAGCGTCAACAGGGACCGCCCGCGCAAGCGCTTGGACGTCAGCGGACGCAGGCACAGCGCCGCGCTGGCCAGCCGCGCCACCGGTT
>NZ_JBGLYV010000191.1:0-4467 GCF_047304225.1 Pseudomonas sp. Pseusp3
TTTTTTTTTTTTTTTTTTGTGGTGGCGCGCGCCCCCCCTCCCTCCCCACCCCCCCAACCCCTCCCCCCGCCCCCCCCCCCCCCCCCCCCCCCCCCCCCCCCCCCCCCCCTCCCACAGTTGACGGAGGTTGCCCGCACTTTTTGTGCCCGACACTGTCCCCCTGTGGGAGCGGGCTTGCTCGCGAAGAGGGCGGCACATCCAGTAGAGATGTTGACTGGCAGATCGCTTTCGCTGGCAAGCCAGCCCCCACAGGGGATTGGGTTTCTGCAGATGGAATGCAGGTTCATATCGATCGCCCCGGTTCGCGGTTGATGTGTTGCCCGGCTTCCAGCAAGGTCGAGCACGCGCGCACCCGGCGGCCATCGTCCAGGCGCACCCAGCAGTCCTGGCAGGCGCCCATCAGGCAGAAGCCGGCGCGCGGTTCGGCGCTGAAGTCGCTGCCGCGCAGGTGTTCGCTGCAGGTCAGCACCGCCGTCAGCACTGTGTCGCCGAGCAAGCCGCTGGCCGGTTGGCCGTCGAGGGTAAAGTCCAGGACCGGGCGGTCGCCTTCGGCCAGTCGTTTCAGCAGAGCCATGGCGCCCTCATTGTTTGCCCACCAGGACCCGATCCAGGCCATACACCCGATCGAGCAGAATCATGGTCAGCGCGGTCAGCGCGATGACCAGCGCCGACACCGCCGCCATCATCGGATCGATTGACTCGGTGGCGTAGACGTACATGCGTACCGGCAGGGTTTGCGTGGCCGGCGAGGTGACGAAGATCGACAGGGTGACTTCGTCGAAACTGTTGATGAACGCCAGCAGCCAGCCTCCGGCGACTCCCGGCAGGATCATCGGCAAGGTGATCTGGCGGAACAGCGTGAAACGCCCGGCACCCAGGGATTGCGCGGCGTGTTCGGCACTGCGGTCCAGTCCGATGGCCGAGGCCAGCACCAGTCGCAGCACGTACGGCGTGATCACCAGCACATGGGCGAAGATCAGCCAGGCAAAGCTGCCGTTGACTCCCATCAGCGCAAACAAGCGCAGCAACGCCACACCCAGTACCAGGTGCGGAATGATGATTGGCGACAGAAACAGCCCGTTGAAAAAATCCCGGCCGGGAAACTCGAAACGGGTGATCGCCAGCGCCGCCGGCACCGCAATCAGCGTCGCCAGACTGGCCGCGCTGAACGCCAGGATCAGGCTGTTGTAGAACGCATCGACAAAGTCGGCACGCTCGAACACCGCCCGGAACCAGCGCAGGGAAAACTCGGTGGTCGGCAGGCTCAGGGTGTTCTCCGGAGTGAAGGCAACCAGGCACACCACCACCAGCGGTGCGAGCATGAACAACACCACCAGGGCGTGAAACAGCAGGGCGAAAGGACCGTTCCTGGACATGACGAATTATCCCAATGACTTCTTGTAGCGGCCTTCGATCATGCGGTTCCACGACAGCATGATCAGCAGGTTGATGAGCAGCAGGGCTACGGCGATGGCCGCACCCATGGGCCAGTTGAGTTCCGACAGGTACTGGTCGTAGATCAGCGTGGCGACCATCTTCAGGCGGCGTCCGCCGAGCAGGCCGGGAATGGCGAAGGAGCTGGCGGCAAGGCCGAACACGATCAAGGTGCCGGACAGGATCCCGGGCATGACCTGGGGCAGCACCACCTGACGAATCACCGTGAAGTGGCCGGCGCCCAGCGACAGCGCGGCTTGCTCGGCGGCCGGGTCGAGTTTCTGCAGCGAGGTCCACACCGGTATGATCATGAACGGCAGCATCACGTGAACCAGCGCAATCACCACTGCGAACGGCGTGTACAAAAGCTTCATCGGCGAGCCCCCGAGAGCTTGCAGGACCTGATTGACCAGGCCGTCGGCGCCGAGCAGCAGGCTCCAGCCGAAAGCGCGCACCACCACCGAGATCAACAGCGGGGTGAGGATCAGGATCAGGAAGATCGAGCGCCATGGCGTGCCCATGCGGCTGAGGATGTAAGCCTCGGGAACACCGATCAGCACGCAGAGCAGGGTGGTCAGCGCGCTGATCCACAGGGTGCGCAGGAAGATTTCGTAGAAGTACGGGTCGCCCAGCAGGCTGCCGTAGTGGTCGACGGTGTAGGCGTCGCTCTTGATCCCCGAGCCGTAGTCGAAGACGTTGAACGACAACAGCAGCGTCAGCATCAGCGGGATCACCAGCAGGCTGAAATACAATGTCAGGGCGGGGGCCGACAGCAAGTAACCCTGACGTCCCTGGTGAATGGCTGCGAGTGCACTCATGCCGTCACCTCGTCGACACTCAGCACCCGCAGCAGCGCCGCGTCCCAGTCCAGGCCGACCGACGTGCCTTCGCTCAATGGTGCCGAACCGTCATTGCGGCGCACCACGCAGAGTTCGCCGAGAGTCGTCGATACGCCGTACAGCCATTGGCTGCCGAGGAAGAAACGGCTGCTGACCTTGCCTTGCAAGCGACCGTGGCCTGCATCGCGCAGATCGATTTTCTCCGGGCGCAGGCTCAGGGTCAGGTCGCCATCGCCACGTTCGCACACCTGAACCACACCGGCCGTGTCGCGCTCGCCGGGCAGCAGGTTGGCTTTGCCGACGAACCCGGAAATGAACTCGGTACGCGGGTGTTCGTAGAGGGTGTAGGGCGCGTCGATCTGGGTGATGCGCCCGGCCTGCATCACCACCACGCGGTCGCTGATCGACAGGGCTTCGGACTGGTCGTGGGTGACCATCAACGTGGTAATGCCGACTTCGCGCTGGATGCGGCGGATCTCGAATTGCATCTCTTCGCGCAGATTGGCGTCGAGGTTGGACAGTGGTTCATCGAGCAGCAGCACCGGTGGCTGGATCACCAATGCCCGAGCCAGGGCGACACGCTGGCGCTGGCCGCCGGACAGCTCCCGTGGATAACGCTCCGCGTGCTGGTGCAGGCGCACCAGTTTGAGCACCCGCTCGACCCGTTGCCGGATCTCGGCGTTCGGCACCTTGCGCATGCGCAGACCGAAGGCGACGTTGTCCTTGACGGTCATGTGCGGGAACAGCGCGTAACTCTGGAACACCACGCCCAGGCCACGACTGGCGGGCTTGGCATGGGTGATGTCTCGACCGTCCAGGACGATGCGCCCGCTGGTGACTTCGACGAAGCCGGCGATCATTTGCAGGGTGGTGGTTTTACCGCATCCGGAGGGGCCGAGCAGGGAAACGAGTTCGCCTTTCTCCACCGAGAGGTCAGTGGCGACCACGGCGTCGATTTCGCCGTAGCGTTTGCCGAGTTTTTCAAGTTGCACAAAAGCCATGAGTGCGCCTCCACCTGAGATTGTTATGCGTCGCCCGAAGGCGCGCTTTCTTGTATGGGCAGATACGAAAAATGTTGCCGGGGTGCGTTGGCGCTCGACTTGAGTCGGCTGCCACTGTTGTTCGAATCGCCCCTGTCTGGACGCAGATTAGGACGAAGACTAGGATGGGCTCAATGGCCTATTTCACTGAAGCGATGACTATTTTCAGTTTCATTCGGTGAGTAAATTAATTGACGAGAAAATCCATGGCAGATTCCATTGAGCGGAATGAAAATAAAAATGAAGTCGGCGTAGGTGCCGTCTCAAGACTGTTTGCGGTGCTGCGTGCGCTGGGCGATACGGTCGAGGGTGGCGAACGCGTGACGCAACTGGCCCAGCACATCGGTTTGTCGCAACCGACCACCCACCGCTTGCTGCGCAGCCTGATGGACGAAGGCATGGTCGAGCAGGATGCGCGCAGCAAGCGCTATCGGCTCAGCCTGGACTTTTTCGCCCTGGCCGCCCGCGCGGGCAACAGCGGCAACCTGCGCGAACTGGTGCGCCCGGCACTGCTGCGGCTATCAGCGTCGCTGGGCGATTCGTTGTTTCTGCTGGCGCGCAGCGGTTTCGACGCGATCTGTCTGGACCGCAGCGAAGGGCCGTTTCCGATCCGCACCTTTACCGGTGACATCGGTGGGCGGGTGGCCTTGGGCGTGGGGCAGGGCAGCCTGGCGATTCTCGCGTTCCTGCCGGAAGAGGAACGCGACACAGTGATCCACTACAACTTGCCGCGGCTCAAGGACTTCCATCTGTATGACGAGGTGTTCCTGCGCTCGGAAGTCGAGAACGTGCGCAAGCTCGGTTACGCCGGGCGCAACACCGGCGTGCTGCAGGGCATGGCCGGGGTGGCGGTGCCGATTCTCGATCGCGAGGGCCGGGCGGTGGCGGCGTTGAGCGTGGCGACCGTAAGTGACCGCCTGGGGCCGGATCGGTTGCCGACGGTGGTGGAGATGCTCAAGCGCGAAGCAGCGTTGATCGGGCCAAGGATCAATCCGTTCGATCCGCTGCTGCGGCGGCCGTCGCAGGTGTTTGGACAGAATTGAAACCACCACAAGACCAAGTGTGGGGGGGGGGGGGGGGGGGGGGGGGGGGGGGGGGGGGGGGGATGGGTATGATATGGAGTGGGAGGGAGACGACCCGGCCCAGCCCCCACC
>NZ_JBGLYV010000192.1:0-4391 GCF_047304225.1 Pseudomonas sp. Pseusp3
AGCCCGCTCCCACAGGTTTTGTGAACGACACAGATCCCTGTGGGAGCGGGCTTGCTCGCGAAGCTTTTGCTTTAGATGTTGGCGAGTTTCTGCCAGACCTTCGGCTTGAAGAACAACGTCTCGCCCTTCGCCAACCCGATCAGGCTGTCGTGATCCTTGACCACTTCGGCCTCGATCAGATCGCTCTGCCCTTCAACCTTCAGCGTCACCCGCGTCGTCGCGCCCAGCGGACGGATATCCCGCACCTCGGCCGCGTGGTGATCTTCCAGCTCATGGCGCGACAGCGACACCTCGTGCGGGCGGAACAGCACGTGCTTGTCTTCGCCCAGGTGCAGTCGGTTCGAATCACCGAGGAAGTGATAGACGAAATCGCTGGCCGGGTTTTCGTAGACGTCGCCCGGTGAACCGATCTGCTCGATCACACCCTTGTTCATCACCACGATACGGTCGGCGACTTCCATCGCTTCTTCCTGGTCGTGGGTCACGAACACCGAGGTCAGGTTGATGTCTTCGTGCAGCCGCGCCAGCCAGCGGCGCAGTTCCTTGCGAACCTTGGCGTCGAGGGCGCCGAAAGGTTCGTCGAGCAGCAGCACTTTCGGCTCCACCGCCAGGGCGCGGGCCAGTGCAATGCGCTGACGCTGACCGCCGGAGAGTTGTTCCGGGTAGCGATCCGACAGCCAGTCCAGCTGCACCATGTTCAGCAGTTCGTGGACTTTGCTTGCAATCTGGCTTTCGCTCGGGCGCTGGTTTTTCGGTTTCATGCGCAGGCCGAACGCGACGTTGTCGAACACCGTCATGTGGCGGAACAAGGCGTAGTGCTGGAACACGAATCCGACGTTGCGATCCCGCACGTCATGGCCGGAAACGTCTTCACCGTGGAACACGATGTTGCCCTGGTCCGGGGTTTCCAGGCCGGCGATGATCCGCAGCAGCGTGGTCTTGCCGCAGCCCGACGGACCGAGCAACGCGACGAGCTCGCCGCTCTGGATGTCCAGGCTGATGTTGTCCAGCGCCTTGAACGCGTGGAAGTTCTTGCTGACGTTACGCACTTCGATCGACATGAAATCATTCCTCCGCGGCGCTGGCGCGCAGGCGGTTAATACGGTTTTCGCTCCACTGCTTGGCCAGCAGGATGAAGAGCGCCAGGATCAGCAACAGGCTCGCCACAGCGAACGCGGCCACGTGGTTGTATTCGTTGTAGAGGATCTCGACGTGCAGCGGCAGGGTGTTGGTCACCCCGCGAATGTGCCCGGAAACCACCGACACCGCACCGAACTCGCCCATGGCCCGCGCGGTACACAACACCACGCCGTAGATCAGGCCCCATTTGATGTTGGGCACGGTGACGTGCCAGAACATCTGCCAGCCGTTGGCGCCGAGCAGGCGTGCAGCCTCCTCTTCCTGAGTACCTTGTTCCTGCATCAGCGGGATCAGTTCACGGGCCACGAACGGCACGGTAACGAAAATCGTCGCCAACACGATGCCCGGCAAGGCGAAGACGATCTGGATATCGTGATCCTGCAACCACGGGCCGAACAGCCCCTGGGCGCCGAACATCAGCACGTAGACCAGACCCGCAATCACCGGGGATACCGAGAACGGCAGGTCGATCAGCGTCACCAGCATGCTCTTGCCGCGGAACGAGTACTTGCTCACGCACCAGGCGGCGCTGACGCCGAACACCAGGTTCAGCGGCACCGAAATCAGCACGGCGATGACCGTGAGTTTCAGGGCCGACAGCGCGTCCGGCTCAAAGATCGCGGTGAAGAACGCCCCGAGGCCGAGCTTCAGGCCCTGGGACACCACGATGAACAGTGGCAGCAGCAGGAACAGCGCAAAAATCAGCCAGCCAAGGCCGATCAGGATTCGCCGCGAGGTCGCACTGCCACGGCGGGCAGCGTTCGAGGAAGCGGCAGCAATAGACGATTGGGACATGGGTGCGCCTCCTTATGGGGTTTCGATGCGCCGCTGCAACAAGTTGATCAGCAGCAACAGGACGAAGGAAACCACCAGCATCAGTACACCAATGGACGTAGCGCCGGTGTAATCGTATTGGTCGAGTTTGACCATGATCAGCAGCGGCAAGATCTCGGTTTTCATCGGCATGTTGCCGGCGATGAAAATCACCGAACCATACTCGCCGACCCCGCGGGCAAAGGCCAACGCGAAGCCGGTCAGCCAGGCGGGCAGCAGCGCGGGCAGCAGGATATGGCGGAAAACCTGCAAGGGTTTCGCACCCAGGCACGCTGCCGCTTCTTCCACTTCACGGGGAATATCGGCCAATACTGGCTGTACGGTACGTACTACGAATGGAAGTGTCACAAAAGTGAGGGCAAGGGTGATGCCCAAGGGGGTGTAGGCGATCTTGAAACCCAGATCCGTTGCAAACTGACCAACCAGGCCGGTAGGGGTGTACAACGCTGTCAGCGCAATACCGGCCACCGCCGTGGGCAATGCGAACGGCAGGTCGATCATGGCGTCGATGACTTTGCGTCCAGGGAAGGTATAGCGCACTAATACCCAGGCCAGCAGCGTGCCGATGATGCCGTTGATGATCGCGGCACACAGGGCGGTGCCGAAACTGAGCTTCAACGCGGCCAGCACCCGTGGCGCCGAGATGATTGCCCAGAACTGATCCCAGGTGAGTTGAGCGGCATGCACGAACATCGCCGCCAGTGGTATGAGCACAATCAGGCTGAGGTACACCAAGGTGTAGCCCAGCGTCAGCCCGAAGCCGGGTATGACGGGGGAGATACGACGCGACATAAAAGTCCTTGGTTGAAAAGCGATCCGCTAAACGCATCAATGTGGGAGCGGGCTTGCTCGCGAAGAGGCCGTATCAGTCAACATTTACGTCGCCTGACACACCGCCTTCGCGAGCAAGCCCCCTCCCACACTTACGAGCCCAGGCATCAGGCTCATTGATGGCTATTTAAGATTACTGCGCCTGATAGATCTGGTCGAACACGCCGCCGTCATTGAAGAATTTCGGCTGCGCGGCTTTCCAGCCGCCGAAGTCCTTGTCGATGCTCACCAGTTCCAGTTTCGGGAACTGCTGGGCGTACTTGGCGGCGACATCCTTGTCCCGTGGACGGTAGAAATTCTTCGCCGCGATTTCCTGGCCGGCCGGGCTGTACAGGTACTTGAGGTAGGCTTCGGCGATCTGCTCGTTGCCCTTTTTCTCGGCGTTCTTGTCGACCACCGCCACCGGTGGCTCGGCGAGGATCGACAGCGAAGGCACGACGATGTCGAACTTGTCGGCGCCACCTTCTTCTTTCAGCGCCAGGAAGGCTTCGTTTTCCCAGGCCAGCAATACGTCGCCCTGACCGTTGTTGACGAAGGTGATGGTCGAACCGCGAGCGCCGGTATCCAGCACTGGCACGTGCTTGAACAGGGTTTGTACATATTCCTTGGCCTTGGCTTCGTCGCCACCGTTGGCTTTCAGGCCATAGGCCCAGGCCGCGAGGAAGTTCCAGCGCGCACCGCCGGAGGTTTTCGGGTTCGGCGTGATCACCGAGACGTCATTCTTGACCAGGTCACCCCAGTCCTTGATGCCTTTAGGGTTGCCCTTGCGCACCAGGAACACGATGGTCGAGGTGTAAGGCGTGCTTGCGTCCGGCAGGCGCTTTTGCCAGTCCGCCGGCAGGCTCTTGCCCAGCTTGGCGATTTCGTCGATGTCGCCGGCCAGGGCCAGGGTTACGACGTCGGCACGCAGGCCGTCGATCACCGCCCGGCCTTGCTTGCCCGAACCGCCGTGGGATTGCTGGATCTTCACGGTGTCGCCGGCATGGTCCTTCTGCCAGAACTTGATGAATTCGGCGTTGTAGTCCTGGTACAGCTCGCGGGTCGGGTCGTACGACACGTTGAGCAGCTCGTAGTCCTTGGCTACCGCGGAACCGGCAAAAAGGGCGCTGGCCAGGGCGGCCAAAGCGAAGTGGCGAATCGACGACATGGTGAAAGCTCCTGGAATTCTTGGTTTGTTGGCTTTTTTATGGGATATCGGAAATCGCGGTGCCTGGTTCGCCTCAGCCCGGCTTGTTGCCCGGCTGCTGCAAACGGAATTTTTCCTTGCGCTCGATCTGCACCACCTGGGCGTTGTGCACGGTGATTTCCACGGCACCAAAGCGCAGGTCGCGCAGGGCACTCTGGATTTCACGCAGGATGGTGGCTTCGTCTTGACCGTCGACGCTACGCAGGGATGCGCTCATATTGCTGCTCCTTCAACTGAGAGGTTGCCTCGCAGTGTCGGCACTGCTTGCGGCTTGAGAGCAATACTAGAGAGGTGTAGATATTCTTAAAAAGACTATTTAAGAATGTTTATATAACCAGAAGACATTATTTGGCGGGACAAGGGTTTGCGAGGGATTGCCCCCATCAGAAGCCCGCCCCCC
>NZ_JBGLYV010000193.1:0-4343 GCF_047304225.1 Pseudomonas sp. Pseusp3
ACCGTGACCACCGCCTCCGGAGCCACCGCCACCGCCACCGTGACCACCACCGCCTCCACCGCTGCCGCCATCTTTGGCATACACGCTGGAGAAACTACCGATGTAATCGGGCACCAGGACAGTCGATGCCGACAGGACTCCGCCAATCGCCACCGCCAACAAACATTTCTTGAGCAGCATGATGCACCTCCACTTGGAGTTGCGTCGTCATCTCCGTATCGAACGCAATGTCTAGTGAGTTCCCGGCCGCCCATTGGAGCGGCCAGCCAACCGGCACGAACATAAATCTGCAGCAATAACGAGCACCTGCGGTATCCGCATGATCCCTCAGAGCCAGTTAGCAATGTTGCGTGGGAAATATTCCCACATATTTAGATTAGTGCTGTCAGCCCGAGTGTCAACGACCGAACATCGGGACTGATTCTAACGGACATGAAAACTTACTGGCCGGCATCACCGAACCGGGGCGTGCAGCCGGCCCCGGCCTGATCAGTGCAGGAGAACAGGTGGGTATCAGAAGGTGTGGCTGAACAACAGTCCAGCCTCGCCATCCGGGCTGGCATCGGAAAAGCCCTTGACGGCATACAACTGGAACTTCCAGTGCTGATTGAGCTTGTGCGTCAGGAAAAGGGTGAGTTCCTTGATCGGGTCGCCCGTGGAAACAACCTTCTGCCGCCAGTCGTAGGATGCGCCCGCCGAGGTGCGCGCAAACACGGGTATGGCGAAGCCCAGACTGGTGAATATCGGGTCGTCGAAGTCGGATCCCGACGGGTCGCCGAATTTTTTCCAGCCCAGGGTGGCAAATCCGGTCACAAAACCAAAGGATTTGGTGACATCGACCTGGGCGGAATAGTCGGTTTTGCCGGTGCCCAGGCACTTGTCTTCGTCGGCGGTAGGCAACTTGACCTTGCCGATCAGGTCCACGAACAGCCCGCCAACACTGTCCTCAAACACGGCATAGTCGGCACCGGCGATAGTGTCGCCCAAACCACTTTCAACTTTGCCGCAGCCGCCGGGCAGCGGCTCGCCGTCAGGGCCGACCGAAGGGTTGGTGATCCGCAACCAGGGCACGGTGAGCTTGTAGGTCATGGGGCCGGTCTGGTATTTGCCCACCAGCGGGACGTACCAGGTTTCGGAAGTAGTGCCGGTGCCATAATCGCCCCGAGAGTAGTCGGTGCCGATCGAGGTCGAGAAAGTATCGGCCTGGGCTGGCGAGGCCAGGCTGGCAAGCAAACCGACGAGCAGGATGCGCTTGCGGTCCATGTTCACCTCGTGTCTTGCGTCATCGAAGTTCACACGCATGTTTTGTAGTGTGACTTACCCAGCCTAGTCACTTATGACGATAGTGCATCACGACTGCACTTTTAACCCGGCCTGCCAGAGTGATCGATTTTTTCAACCGGCTCGACCTTTTCGACTTTCTCTACCTTCTCGACTGTTTCTGGCCGTTCAACTTTCTCGACTTTCTCCGGGCGTTCGACCTTTTCAACCTTTTCGGGTCGTTCGACCTTTTCCGCTTTCTCTACCCTCTCTACCCTCTCGACTTTGTCGGGTTGCTCGACACGCTCCGACTTGCCGGACTTGTCCACGCTTTCCGTTCTGTCGCCGCCGCCATGACTGTCACTGCCCCCGCGGCGAGTATCGTCGCCGACGCTGTTTTCGCTGCCGGAGCGGCCGCTCCTGTCAATGCCCGAGCCCCCCGAGCTGCCGGAACTGGCGGAATTACCGGAATTGTCGGAGTTACCCGAGTTGTCCGGGCTGTTGGAGCTGCCCGAGTTACTCGATCCACTTGACTCGTCCGTGTTTTGCTCGCCGGTCCGGAGTTTCCCGTGTTGGTTGCCGGCTGGAGAATCGGAACGCTCGCGGGGCATTTCAATACGCGTGGCCTGCACATCCCGCGCGCCGCTGAACACGCCAGTGACCCGCACGCGTCGATCCAGCGCCAGCTGCGAAGGCTGCACACCCACAAATACGGTGTCGCGCGCCAGCGTCACATTAAAGCCACCCACCACCAAATGGCGGTCCTGCCGGCCCTGTACCAGGCCCTCGATCACTGCATTGCGTACCCGGCCAATGAAGGGCAGGCTCGGGTCGGGGCGGCTTTGGGTCACATCCAGCTCGCGACCGGACCACTGGCCGCGCACCAGCATTTCCTGCGCCGGGCCAGAGTGATTGCTGAGTTTGAGCCCCTGGAGGTAACCGCTGCGATCCACCGGCCCGATGGCACTGGCCTCCTTGAGCCCGGGCGCCCGGTCGATGCGGCTGGCCACCACTTCACCGCGGGCATCGCGCAGCCCGCTGACCCGTACGGGATCACCCAGGCGCAGACCGGCAGCGACTTGAGCACCGCTGGCCAGGCGTACCGGTTGCCCCATGACGCGCATGGGCATGGAAGCGCGTGGCAGGGCTGTCAAGGGGCCCTCATAGACGTGCAGGATGGAAATGCGCCCGGCCTCCAGACCGCGCCGGGATTTGAACGCTTCCACGGCAACCACTTGGCCTACTGCCAACTGGGTGCTGGTCGCGACAATGCCGTTCTCGCTGACAGGCACATTGTTGTTGAAGTGCACTTCCACGCCATTGACGCAGATCGAGGCGAACCCGGTGATGGTGCCGACAATGCCGGTGCCACCGATCCCGCCGTTGTCGTCGCTGATGCCCGTGCCACCCACGCCGCCTGCAACGGCACCGGTACCGCCAATGCCGCCGGGGCGTTTTGTGAGCGGTGCGCCGGTACCGCCCACCCCGCCGTCGTCGGTGCCCATGCCAGTACCGCCCATGCCGCCAGGCGCCACACCCGTACCGCCGGTGCCACCAGGAGCCTGGATAACCGGCACTCCAATTGTGCCCGCATCATTCTGGCTGACACAGGCTGGGGCGGCTTGCAACGCAATCGGAAGTCCGAGGCCCAGAGCGAGGGCGGTTGCTCGAATCAGGCGCAAATTGACTGTCATGGCTTAGGGGCCGTTGGTGAATCGGGATCTGAAGCTTCAGTGTAGAAGTACAGGCCGACCGTGATGCGCTGGCGCGGTTCAAGACTTGGCAGGTCCTGGAACTCCAGTTCGGCGGCGAGTCGGTTGAAGCTCAGCAGGGCCTGCATCCCCTCACTGGCAACGGCCTCGCGCAGTGCCTCGACGCTCGTCGGGGCCAGTGCGTCATAGTGGACACTGCGTTCAAAAAAGGCCGGACCTTCACTGCTCAGATTATGGACCGCGGCGCAGGCATGATCGTGCAGATTATGCCCCAGGTACGCAGCTTTCTCATCGAAGCCCTTTTGCGGCACGAAAGCCTGGGCTTCGAGATGCACGCGCTCCTGTTCGTCCAGGCGGACGACGCCCAGGCGCAGCCACTCGTCCAGCACTACCCGCGCCCGGATATCCGTGCTGACCTTCGCCACCAGGGCGTCAAAGGAACAGTCGCCGCCAGCACTGGCCAATCGAGGCAGCGGCAGTGGCTGGCCGGCGTCATTGCAGAAGGGTGCGCTGGTCCAGGCGTTGACCAGTTGCGCACCGAAGGTGATGTTTTCCGGAAGCGTAGAGGAGGCGGGATCGCTGATGTTGCGCAAACGCCGTACATCCTTGCGGTGCACGCCAGTGAGCAAGCTGATGCGGCTGTCGGTCGGTGCCTTGTCGCCCAGACGAAACTCACGGTCCGCCACTTCGACGAAAACCTCCTTGAGCAGGTCGGCAAACACCAGATAGGTGACACCTTTACGCAGCATCAAGCGTACCAGCGGCCGCATGACATGCCGCAAGGCTTTGAGGAGCGAGGTGGGCAAGGTAGACGATTGCATTCAGTGCATTCCTGGTCAGATAACCCCAGTATAGCCATGTGGGAAATAATCCCATGAATGCAGGCATGTATTTCTGCCGTGCCTCATGCAAAGCCCGTCCCCCGGGTTTTGCATGAGGTCATCAGCCCGCCTCACATCTGGCTATTGTCGTCGCCGGGTTCGCCGCCAACATGGACGCCGCGATCGTCACCCGGCTCGCCGCCGACATGGACACCGCGATCATCACCCGGCTCGCCGCCGACGTGGACACCGCGGTCATCACCCGGCTCGCCGCCGACATGGACACCGCGGTCATCCCCCGGCTCGCCGCCGACGTGGACGCCGCGGTCATCACCCGGCTCGCCGCCGACGTGGACACCGTGATCGTCACCTGCTTCTGCATGGGTGCCACCGCGACCGGAGTTCGAACTTCCAGGACCGGAATTGCCTGAGTTCCCATTCCCATGGTCGCTGCCACTGTGACCACTGTTGCCACCATGGCCTCCACCACTGCTACCGCCACCGCCGTTGCCACCGTGGCCGCCACCGCCGCTACCGCCGTTGCCACCAC
>NZ_JBGLYV010000194.1:0-4202 GCF_047304225.1 Pseudomonas sp. Pseusp3
GGGTTTCGAGAGGAACACCAATGTGCACGTCAAATCTCCTGCGTGATCTTATTGAGTAAACCCATGCACTACGGATGGTGCGGCTGGGGCGGCCGATCAGCACGATCCCGCCAAATCAGGGCGGGGCGCGGCATTTTGCAGGCGAACTTTGTGCCCTTCAAGGGATTATGACGGGTGACGGAAAATTAACTACAAGTCACCCCGTGACCGAATGTCGCAACCAACTGGCTCAATCCCTTGCAGGTCGTGCTTTTCAAGGATTCTGGCCGAAATTTAAGAATTTACACATCGGCCGTATGAATGATGCGGCATCGCTTCGAAATAGTGGCGCAAAGCCGCGTCCTCAGGCGCTTGTGGGACGTTTGTACGACTTCTCGATACAGTTTGCTGGTATGCGACAAATACGTATATCTGTAGGGCTTATTTTTATTTGACTACGAGGTCAAGTATCGATTGAAGGCCTTTATCCCTCTAGGCTGTAGCTGTGCGCCTGATTTACCAGCCAGTCCCGAAATGCCTTCAAAGACGCGGATTCGACCTTTCGCTCGGGAATCATCAGGTAATAAGCCTTGATGCTGGACAGTGCTTGCGGGTTGGCGATCACCAGGCGTTTTTCTTTCAACTCCCGTTGAATCAGGAACGGCGGAATCAGGGCAATGCCCATGTCGTGCATGGCCGCTTGGGCGAGCATGGAGAATAGCTCGTAGCGAGGGCCTGTCATGTCTCGCGGGACATTCAGGTGTTGGGAATCGAACCATTGGCGCCAGGCATAGGGGCGCGTGGTTTGTTGCAGAAGAGGCAAATCGGCGATTTCGCCGGGTGTCAGACTGGTCTTGCTTCCGAGTAGGTCGGGGCTGCAAACGGGCATCGGATTTTCACCCATCAGCCTGTGAGACTCTGTACCTGACCAATCCGCATCACCGAAGTAGATTGCGGCATCAAAATCAGTATCGGCGAACAGGAACGGCCGCGTGCGGTTGGTCAGGTTGACCGTCACTTCCGGGTGTTTTTGCTGAAAGTCCTTGAGTCGCGGCAGCAGCCATTGGGTGCCGAAGGTCGGAACTACGGCCAACTCGATCACGTTGGTGCCCTGCTGGCCCATCACCGACAAGGTGTCGCGCTCAACCGCATCGAGTTGAGTGGCCACTCGACGGCTGTAGGAGAGACCGGCTTCCGTCAGCTTGACCCCGCGCCGCGAGCGTCGGAACAGTTCCACATTGAGGAACTCTTCAAGGCTGGCGATCTGTCGGCAAATCGCTCCTTGGGTCAGTGAAAGCTCCTGGGCGGCCTTGGTGAAGCTCTCGTGGCGCGCTGCGGCCTCGAAGCTGATCAGGGCGGTGGTGCTGGGTATCTTCCTGCGCATGTACGTCAACCTCACTAATACATCGCATAAAGGCTATTTTGCGACGTTTCGGAGTGAGAAATTAGCACAACAGTATGCGAAATCCTCGTTTGCCGTAGCGCCGATCCGGGCCTAGGATCAGTCCACGTTATTTGACCCGATTCGAGAGGACACACTCATGGGCGGTAAAGCTAGCTTCAACTGGATCGATCCCCTGCTGCTGGATCAACAGCTCACTGAAGAAGAACGCATGATTCGCGACACGGCTGCGCAGTTCGCTCAGCAGAGCCTTGCGCCGCGCATTCTTGAAGCTTTCCGCCATGAGAAGACCGATCCGGCGATCTTCCGCGAAATGGGCGAGGTTGGTCTGTTGGGCGCAACCATCCCCGAGCAGTACGGCGGCAGTGGCCTGAACTACGTCAGCTACGGGCTGATTGCCCGTGAAGTCGAGCGTATCGACTCCGGCTATCGCTCGATGATGAGCGTGCAGTCCTCGCTGGTGATGGTGCCAATCAATGAGTTCGGTACCGAAGCCCAGAAGCAGAAGTACCTGCCAAAACTGGCCTCCGGCGAGTGGATCGGCTGCTTCGGTCTGACCGAGCCTAACCACGGTTCCGACCCGGGCGCGATGATCAGTCGTGCGCGCAAAGTGGAAGGTGGCTACAGCCTCACTGGCAGCAAGATGTGGATCACCAACAGCCCGATTGCCGATGTGTTCGTGGTCTGGGCCAAGGACGATGCCGGCGATATCCGCGGCTTCGTTCTCGAGAAAGGCTGGAAAGGCCTGAGCGCTCCGGCGATTCACGGCAAGGTTGGCCTGCGGGCATCGATCACAGGTGAAATCGTCATGGACAACGTATTCGTTCCGGAAGAGAACATCTTCCCGGATGTCCGTGGCCTGAAAGGTCCTTTCACCTGCCTCAACTCGGCGCGTTACGGCATCTCCTGGGGTGCGCTGGGTGCGGCCGAGTTCTGTTGGCACACCGCTCGCCAGTACACCCTGGATCGTCAACAGTTCGGTCGTCCATTGGCCGCCACTCAGTTGATCCAGAAGAAACTGGCCGACATGCAGACTGAAATCACCATGGCGCTGCAAGGCTGTCTGCGTCTGGGTCGTATGAAGGATGAAGGCACTGCTGCGGTCGAAATCACTTCGATGATGAAGCGCAACTCTTGCGGCAAGTCCCTGGACATCGCGCGCATGGCTCGCGACATGTTGGGCGGCAACGGCATCTCCGATGAGTTCGGTGTAGCGCGTCACTTGGTCAACCTGGAAGTTGTGAACACCTATGAAGGTACGCACGACGTCCATGCACTGATCCTTGGTCGTGCGCAAACCGGCATCCAGGCGTTCTATTAACAGGAGGACGTCCATGGGCGCGCTATCGCATCTACGGGTACTGGATTTATCGCGGGTGCTGGCCGGGCCTTGGTCCGGGCAGATCCTGGCCGACCTTGGTGCCGAAGTGATCAAGGTCGAGCGCCCGGGTAACGGCGATGACACGCGCGCCTGGGGGCCACCGTTCCTGAAAGACGCTTATGGCGAGAACACCAGCGAGGCCGCCTATTACCTGTCGGCCAATCGCAACAAGCAATCGGTCACCATCGACTTCACACGCCCTGAAGGGCAGAAGCTGGTGCGTGAGCTGGCGGCCAAGTCGGACATCCTGATCGAGAACTTCAAGGTCGGCGGCCTGGCGGCTTATGGCTTGGACTATGAGTCGTTGAAGGCGATCAACCCGGATCTGATCTATTGCTCGATCACTGGGTTCGGCCAGACCGGTCCTTACGCCAAGCGTGCGGGTTATGACTTCATGATCCAGGGGCTGGGCGGCCTCATGAGCCTGACGGGTCGACCTGAAGGCGAAGAAGGTGCGGGGCCGGTGAAGGTCGGCGTAGCGCTGACGGACATCCTGACCGGGCTGTATTCGACTGTCGCGATCCTGGCTGCGCTTGCGCATCGGGATCACGACGGCGGTGGTCAGCATATCGATATGGCACTGCTGGACGTGCAGGTGGCTTGTCTGGCTAACCAGGCAATGAACTACCTGACAACAGGCAATGCGCCTAAACGCTTGGGTAATGCTCATCCGAACATCGTGCCCTATCAGGATTTTCCTACGGCGGATGGTGACTTCATTCTTACCGTTGGTAACGATGGACAGTTCCGCAAGTTCGCGGAAGTGGCCGGGCAACCACAGTGGGCGGACGATCCGCGTTTTGCGACCAACAAGCTGCGGGTAGCGAACAGGGCTGTACTGATTCCGCTGATCCGCCAGGCAACGGTGTTCAAGACTACCGCTGAATGGGTGGTGCAGCTGGAACAGGCTGGCGTGCCATGCGGGCCTATCAATGACCTGGCGCAGATGTTTGCCGATCCTCAGGTCAAGGCGCGCGGGTTGGCCATCGAGTTGCCGCATGCGCTGGCTGGCATGGTGCCGCAAGTGGCCAGTCCTATTCGGTTGTCCGAGACTCCGGTGGAGTATCGGTATGCGCCTCCTTTGCTGGGTGAGCATACGCTGGAGGTTCTCCAGCGGGTGCTGGGTCTGGATGCGGGGACGGTGTCAGCGTTCAAGGCGTCTGGTGTGCTTTGACCTCTCTTCTATATAGAGGGGCGCTTTCGCTCCTCTATATAGGACTCCATCGGGGCGTTTTGCGCCTTTCTGCAAGTTATTGATAGAAAAGCGGAATCAGTGCTTGACGGCAGATTTCAGATCTCTATAATTCGCCCCACTTCCGGCGCAGTCGAAACGGAAAACTCCTTGGAAAACAAAGAGTTACCCAGGTTTCGGCAGCAGGTTGCTTCAGGTCATCGAAGCCGAAAGGAAGTTGAAAAAGAGGTGTTGACAGCAGCGTGTAA
>NZ_JBGLYV010000195.1:0-4166 GCF_047304225.1 Pseudomonas sp. Pseusp3
GGGTTCCCCCCCCCGGCGGGGGGGGCTTGCCCCACCCCCCCCCCCCCCCCTGCACCCCTCCCACTTGTGGGGGGGGGGGTTGCCCCGCTAAGAGGCCGGCCCTGACAACATACAACTTGAGGTATTCAATGACCCACCCCCACTGGCTGCGCAACGTGCGCCCCTACGGCGCCCCCGCCGAAGACCTGTTGATCGAAAACGGCCGGTTCAGCCAACGCCGCCCCGCTTCGAACGAAACCCTGTCGGCCACCGACATCGACGGCCAGAACCAGTTGCTCACGCCTGCACTGGTGGAAAGCCACGTGCACCTGGACAAAACCCTCTGGGGCCAGCCATGGCGCCCCAATAGCGCCGGCCCGACCCTCAAGGACTACATTGCCAACGAACGGCGCATCCTGCGCGAAGTCACCACACCGATTGCGCAACGGGCCGGCGCCCTGCTGGAAAACTGCATCGCCCGTGGCTCGCTGACCATGCGTTGCCACGTCGACATCGACCCGGAGTTCGGCCTGCGTCATGTCGAGGCCATGCAACAGCTGCGCGAACAATATCGCGACCTGATCGACCTGCAACTGGTGGTGTTCCCGCAAACCGGCCTGATCAGTCGCCCCGGCACCGCCGAATTGATGCGCGAAGCCATGGCCCTGGGCGTGGAGAACGTCGGTGGCCTGGACCCGTGCGGCATCGATAACGATCCGCTTGCGCAACTGGATTTCGTGTTCAAGCTGGCCAGCGAATTCGACCGTGGCATCGATATTCACCTGCACGACAAGGGTGAGCTGGGCCTGTGGCAGATCGCGCTGATCGCCGACTACACCGAGCGCTTCGCTCGCCAGGGCCGGGTGATGATCAGCCATGCGTACTGCCTGGGGATGTTGCCGTGGAGCCAGGTCAAACCGGTGGCCGAGCGCCTGGCGGTACTGGGTATTTCGCTGATGAGTTCGGCCCCGGCCGATTGCGCGGTGCCGCCGTTCCTGGCCCTGCGCGAAACCGGTGTGAATGTGTGTCTGGGCTCCGACGGCATTCGCGACGCCTGGTCGCCCATGGGCAACGGCGACATGCTGGAACGGGCGATGCTGCTGGCGTTCCGCTTCGACCTGAGCAAGGACGACGAACTGGCGGCGGCGTTCGCGGCGGCAACCGCCAATGGCGCCCAGGCACTGGGTTGCGAAGCCAATC
The DNA here is from genome assembly GCF_047304225.1 of Pseudomonas sp. Pseusp3. Taxonomy (NCBI): domain Bacteria; kingdom Pseudomonadati; phylum Pseudomonadota; class Gammaproteobacteria; order Pseudomonadales; family Pseudomonadaceae; genus Pseudomonas; species Pseudomonas sp. Pseusp3. Next base: position 1,180 of record NZ_JBGLYV010000195.1, read on the forward strand.
GCCTGGCGATCGGCCAGCCAGCGGATTTCCTGCTGATGCCGGTGCAAACACTGGGTGAAGCGGTGGTTTCGCGGCCGCTGCGTCAGGTCTATCGCGCGGGTCAATTGATTGCTGCGGGTGGCCGTTTGCTGGAAAGCCGGCTGTGAAGCGCATCGGCTTGCGCGCCAGTTGTGTGGTCGGCTTCGACGGCACCCGGCATGTGCTGTGGCGCGACGGCGAAGTGGTGTTCGCGGGCTCGCGCATTGAGTTTGTCGGGCGCGGTTATCCGGGCCCGGTCGATCAGTGGGTTGATTACGGCAATGCGCTGATCGGCCCCGGCTTCATCGATCTGGATGCCCTCGGCGACCTCGATTCCACGGTGCTGACCCTGGACAACGGCGACGAGCGCGACATGGGCCGGATGTGGTCGGCGCAGTATCTGGCGCGTGGACCGCGGGAAAGTTACAGCCCCGAAGAAGAAGTCTTCAAATACCGCTACGCCTTCACGCAACTGATCCGCAACGGCATTACCACGGCCATGCCGATCACCTCGATGTATTACCGCGAGTGGGCCGAGACCTACGACGAGTTTGCGGCCGTAGCCGATGTGTCGGCCGAGCTGGGGCTACGCACATACTTCGGCCCCAGCTACATGAGCGGCATGAGTTACTGGCAGGCCGACGGTACGCTGGCGCACCATTGGGACGAAGCCCGGGGCATGGCGGGACTGGATGCCGCTGAACGGTTTTTCCGCGATTTCGACGGCGCGAATGACGGCCTGATTCGCGGGGCGCTACTGCCGGACCGCATCCAGACTTGCACCCCGGCGCTGCTGCAGCGCACCGCCAAGCTGAGCCAGGAAATGAATGCACCGATGCGTTTGCATTGCTGTCAAGGTCTGGGCGAAATGGCGATGGTCGAGCAACTGCGCGGCACCTCGCCGTTGGGCTGGTTGCAGCAGCTTGGGCTTTTGAACCCACGCAGCCTGCTGCCCCACGGCATCTACACCCACGGCGATGACGACTTGCAGCGAGTCGTGGACGGCGGCGCCAGTCTGGTGCATTGCCCGGTGGTGTTCGCCCGCGATGGCGAGGCGCTGAACTCGTTCGGACGCTATCGGGCCAAGGGCATCAACTTCGCCCTGGGCACCGACACCTGGCCGGCGGACTTGCTGGACAACATGCGTCAGGGCTTGAACATCGCCCGCCTGATGGAGGGCGGTAATGACCTGACCAGCACGCTGGACCTGTACAACGCCGCGACACTCGGCGGCGCCACCGCTTTGGGGCGCGACGATCTCGGACGTCTGGCGCCGGGGTGCAAGGCCGACATCACCGTGTTCAACCTGCGCGCAATGCACCTGGGACCGTTATTCGATCCGCTGAAAAATCTGGTGCTGGCCGGTCGCGGTGACGACTGCATCGCCAGCTACATCGATGGCCGCTGCGTGATGCAGGACGGCCAGGTCAAGGGCATCGACTACTGCGCCCTGCAACGTCAGGCCCAACGGCAATTCGAAAAGCTGATGCGCAGCCACAGCGACCGGGCCTTTGGCCAACCGGACTGGAAAAGCCTGTTCCGGCCGGCCATCCCGTTCGCCGACGACTACAGCGCACAGGCGCCACTGAGCGCGATTGATCCCCTTTTTTAGAGAATTCTGCCCATGCAAAGCTTCGACTTCAGCCAACTGAGCCCCCGGGACAAATACAAGATCCTGATCGGCAGCGTCGTGCCACGGCCGATTGCCCTGGTCACCACCGTCGACGGCGAAGGCCGGGTCAACGCAGCACCGTTCAGCTTCTTCAATGCGCTGTCGGCCGACCCGCCCATCCTCGCCCTTGGCGTGGAAAACTACGACGACCAAAGCCCCAAGGACACCACCCGCAACATTCAGCTCAACCAGGAATTCACCGTCAATATCGTCAGCGATGCACTGGTGGAAGCCATGAACGTCTGCGCCGTGCCCTTCGCCCCCGGCTTCGACGAATTGACCGCCGCCGGCCTCACCGCCATCCCAGGCACCACGGTCAAATGCCCTCGCATCGGCGAAGCCCCGGTGGCGCTGGAATGCCGGCGGATGATGGCGCTGTCCATCGGCCAGTCGCGGGAAATCATCTTCGGTGAAGTGCTGATGGCCCATGTGCGAGACGAACTGATCGACCCGAAAACCCTGTACATCGACCAATTGGGGCTGGATGCGATCGGACGCATGGGCGGGCATGGCTATGCACGCACGCGTGACTATTTCGATTTGCCGACACGCTCATTGCAGGCATGGACGGAAGCACCGGGCGGTGGGGAACGGTTTTGGCCGCTGGGCAAGTAGCCAGTTACACATAAACCTGTAGGAGCGAGCTTGCTCCGGGCGGCGATCCGACGATGGTCGTCAACGATACCGCTGGTAACCTGACACCCCGCGGCGCTCTCAGGTTCATCGCGAGCAAGCTCGCTCCTACAGGGGGGGGTCAGTGAAAATCCCGGCTACGCACAGTGATGCCATCCAGTAGCGGGCTCAAATCACTCAAGCGCCCGGCAATCAGGTGCCGGACCTCGCCCTCCTTCTCCCAGCGGCCATCGACCTTGAGCAACTGCGAGCCGACCAGCACCTGGCGCTGTCGCTCGGCCAGGTCGCGCCAGACCACCACGTTGACGTTGCCGAACTCGTCCTCAAGGGTGACGAACGTCACGCCGCTGGCGGTGGCCGGGCGTTGTCGGCCGGTGACCAGCCCGGCGACGCTGACCGGCCGACCGTGTTCGACGTCCAGCAACTCCTGCGAACTGCGGCAGCGCCGCGCCTTCAACTCACTGCGCAACAGGGCCAGCGGATGCGGTCCGAGGGTGGTGCCGACACTGGCGTAATCGGCTTGCAGGTCCTCGCCCACGGTGGGTTTGGGCAACGACACCGCGTCCTCCTCCCGGCTCGGCAGGCCGGCAAACAAACCCAGCTGCTTTTGTACCCCGGCCACTTCCCAGCGTGCCCGGTGCCGGTCGCCGGCCAGGCCACGCAA
>NZ_JBGLYV010000196.1:0-3957 GCF_047304225.1 Pseudomonas sp. Pseusp3
GTCACGGCACGGGCTTCCAGGGCGGCGGCACCGCCAGCGCTGTCGAGACGGTCCATGTTGGCTTCGGCGGCGTGGCCGGCGTTGGCGCTCTTGACTGCTACTTCCGTGTCTTCTTTGTCGAATTCGTCCCAGCTCAGCATGACGTGTCGTCTCCTGCGTGAGGGCCAGTGTGCCCGTGTGAAATTGGATAGGTCGGTTTTTCACACGGCCTTACTGGCCGCGTTGGATCTAAAGGAATCGTTTTTTGCTGCAGCTATACGCAGAGGCATCAAACAGAATTTTGTACGGGGTTCCGAGAGCCACTGATGGGCGCAGCAAGCTTTGATCGCTTGTGCGGGGCTTCAGACTGGCTTTTCATCCCTGTAAGGGAATATTGCAGGCCCGTTTAAGGCCGCATTATAGGGAAGTTTTGCGTGCTGTGGTGCGACGAAATGGCTCACGGATCGGTCGATGGTGACCGTTTTTCGGTCGGAGCGAGGGTTTACAGGGCTTTGAACGATGTTGGCGGGGGAAGATTTTTTTTCCTGATTTTTTGCCCTGGATTATTTTTGCTCAAGAAATAACCAAAAAAGGCTTTTTTCACTACATCTTGTGTTTCGGTGGGGTTTTCTCAGGCTCCAGACACAACTAAGCCCGACCGAAGTCGGGCCATGAAGTCACGCTGGCGGCTTAGCTCAGGCGAGCGGCACCGACGCGATCGGCACCATCGGCGGCGAGGCGGGCAGCGCCAGTGTGGTCAGCGCCGTCGGCTGCGAGTTTGCCTGCGCCAATGTGGTCTGCGCCATCGGCTGCGAAGGACGCTGAACCGGTGTGGTCGTAACCGTCGGAAGCGACAGAGGCTTCGCTGGTGTAGGCGGCCGAGCCGGTGCGGTCGTAACCATCGGCAGCGAAGGTGTTGGCAGCCAGCACGGAGAGGGTCAGGGCGAGGATCAGTTGCGTTTTCATGGTCGTTGCTCCAGTTTCGAAGGCGTTGTTTGTCTTGGGTTGAGATTGATACTACGCCGACTATTTCGATTAAAAAGCGCAAATAAATGCTTAAAATAATCGATTTATTCGATTATTAAGGTTCGGCGCTTCATCTACCTGATTGCGGTGGGTGGGTCGAACCTATTCCGGGGAGGGGTGAAGCAGGGATCAGCCGTTAGAACAGCCGTTGCCCATCGCGCTGTAACGCAGGATATGCCGTTGACCACTGGAATCTTCGTATTCCATTTTCATTGGCACAACTTCACAAACATTCGGGGCTTCGCTCATGGAGATCACTTTGGCGATGTCCAGGTTCATCGAGTAAGTGTATTCCTCAATGGGTGGTTGTTGCTGCGCGACATCAGCCGGGACCTCGCTTGCCATGGCACTTACGCACACGCTGCTGAGGGCCAGAACCAATAAAGCTTTCATTTGAGTTTTACCTTTCTAAGGTCGAGTGGGTTCACGCAACCTTTTTGGGGTTGCGTGTGGAGCTGAACTACTGGATTTGGGTTAACTGCCTTCGTGGGGGCTGTAACTTGGTTAACTCAGGTTGCCGGGTTGGCGTGGCAGATTTTAGGGGGGGCGGATACGTTCATATAGACGTGGTTTTGATAAACACCTTTGACAGATCCTGTAACAATCCCCGAATAACCTCTTCTCTTTTGTAGGAGCGAGCTTGCTCGCGATGAACCTGAGGGCTCCGCGGGGTGTCAGGTTGGGCGCGTTATCGTTGACGACCATCGCGAGCAGGGCTCGCTCCTACAGGGAGCTGTGGGCGGAGTAGAGCTATTCACGACATTTTGTAGGGGCTTGTTACTACCATCGTCGAATGGTTCTATAGGCCCGGCCCGGGCTACAACAGGGTCATACAAAAACAACTATTCCACCGAGGTAAGAAAGATGAGTGCGGCTTCCCTGTATCCCGTTCGTCCCGAGGTTCTGGCCAATACGCTGACCGACGAGGCGACCTACAAGGCCATGTACCAGCAGTCGGTCGTCAACCCGGACGGCTTCTGGCGCGAGCAAGCCAAGCGCCTCGACTGGATCAAGCCTTTCACCACGGTGAAGCAGACTTCCTTCGACGATCACCATGTCGACATCAAATGGTTCGCCGATGGCACCCTGAACGTTTCCTACAACTGCCTGGACCGTCACCTGGCCGAGCGCGGCGATCAGGTCGCGATCATCTGGGAGGGCGATGACCCTGCCGAAAGCCGCAACATCACTTACCGTGAACTGCACGAGCAAGTCTGCAAGTTCGCCAACGCCCTGCGTGGTCAGGACGTGCACCGCGGCGACGTGGTGACTATCTATATGCCGATGATCCCCGAAGCCGTGGTCGCCATGCTGGCCTGTACCCGGATCGGTGCGATTCACTCGGTGGTGTTCGGCGGCTTCTCGCCGGAAGCCCTGGCCGGTCGCATCATCGACTGCCGCTCGAAAGTGGTGATCACGGCCGACGAAGGCATTCGTGCCGGCAAGAAGATCCCGCTCAAGGCCAACGTCGACGACGCACTGACCAACCCGGAAACCAGCAGCATCCAGAAAGTCATCGTGTGCAAGCGCACCGGTGGCGACATCAAGTGGAACCAGCATCGCGACATCTGGTTCGAGGACCTGATGAAAGTGGCCGGCACTGTGTGTGCGCCGAAAGAGATGGGCGCCGAAGAAGCGCTGTTCATCCTTTACACCTCCGGTTCCACCGGCAAGCCGAAGGGCGTGCAGCACACCACCGGCGGCTACCTGCTGTACGCGGCCATGACCCACGAGCGCGTGTTCGACTATCGTCCGGGTGAAATCTACTGGTGCACCGCCGACGTCGGCTGGGTCACCGGCCACAGTTATATCGTCTACGGCCCGCTGGCCAACGGCGCGACCACGCTGCTGTTCGAAGGCGTGCCGAACTACCCGGACATCACCCGGGTGGCGAAGATCGTCGACAAGCACAAGGTCAACATCCTCTACACCGCACCGACCGCGATCCGCGCCATGATGGCCTCGGGCACGGCGGCTGTCGAAGGCGCTGACGGCAGCAGCCTGCGCCTGTTGGGTTCGGTCGGCGAGCCGATCAACCCGGAAGCCTGGGACTGGTACTACAAGAACGTCGGCCAATCCCGTTGCCCGATCGTCGATACCTGGTGGCAGACCGAAACCGGCGGCAACATGATGAGCCCGCTGCCGGGTGCTCACGCCCTCAAGCCTGGCTCTGCGGCGCGTCCGTTCTTCGGCGTGGTGCCGGCGCTGGTGGACAACCTGGGCAACATCGTCGAGGGCGAGGCCGAGGGCAACCTGGTGATTCTCGATTCGTGGCCAGGCCAGGCGCGTACGCTGTACGGCGACCATGACCGCTTCGTCGACACTTACTTCAAGACGTTCCGCGGCATGTACTTCACCGGTGACGGCGCCCGTCGTGATGCCGATGGTTACTACTGGATCACCGGTCGCGTGGACGACGTGCTCAACGTGTCCGGCCACCGCATGGGCACCGCCGAGATCGAAAGCGCGATGGTCGCTCACCCGAAAGTCGCCGAAGCCGCGGTGGTCGGTGTGCCGCACGACATCAAGGGGCAGGGCATTTATGTGTATGTCACCCTGAAAAATGGCGAAGAGCCGAGCGAGCAACTGCGCCTGGAGCTGAAAAACTGGGTGCGTAAAGAGATTGGTCCGATTGCTTCGCCGGATGTCATCCAGTGGGCGCCGGGGCTGCCGAAGACTCGTTCGGGCAAGATCATGCGCCGGATTCTGCGCAAGATTGCCACGGCTGAGTATGAGGGGTTGGGGGATATTTCGACCCTGGCGGATCCGGGTGTGGTGCAGCATTTGATTGATACGCACAAGACGATGAATGTTGCGTAAGTAGCGTTTGGCGTCATCGAAACCCCACCAGATGCGAGTCTGGTGGGGTTTTTTGTTGTTTGGTCTGGCCTCTTCGCGAGCAAGCCCGCTCCCACATTTGACCGAGTCGTTTGCCAGAACCTGTGTGTTATT
>NZ_JBGLYV010000197.1:0-3883 GCF_047304225.1 Pseudomonas sp. Pseusp3
CAACGCCGGCCTCGACGCCTGGCTCGCCGCCACGCGCGCACTGGGCGGCAAGGGCACGCACTACATCAGCTTTGCCGACGAACCGAACCTCAACTACCCGGACTACGCCAGCTACCAGCGCATCTTCAACAGCATGGCCTGGCAAGTGCGCAGCAACCCGGACAACGCCAAAGCCGGCGTACGCATCGCCATGCCGGCCAGCTCCCGGTTCGTCAATGGCCCGTTCGTCGACAATGCCACCGACAAGCGCGGCATCGACTGGGCCCGACGCCTGCTGGCCGAGTCCGGCGACAGGATCGATGCGCTGGCGTGGCACGAATGGATGGTCCGCGACCTGCTGGCGACCCGTGTCTACCGCGATAGCGTACGCAAAGCGGCAGAGCTGGTGGGGCTCGACGCCCAGGGACGACCGCGCAAGGCCTTGTTGCTGGACCAGACCAACATGTCCAGCGGGGCCAGCCTCAGCCCTTACGATCAGGAAACTCACTACGCCTCGTTATGGTGGGCCTCGGTCATCATCAATGCGTCCCGGGACGGCTTGCTCGACATGCTCGGCTGGTTCCAGGCCGACGACGAACCCGAGTATCCCAAGGGCATGTTCCGCGTGCTCGGCAAGGATGAATTCGAGCTCAAGCCCGTAGGCCTGGCGCAGCAATTTATCCGCCAGCATTGGCTGCAGGATGTCATGCGCCTGGATAACGACGCCTTCGAGGTTGAAGTGCTGGCCATGTCTGCCGGGCAGCAACGCAGCCTGCTTGGCGTCAACAAAGGCTCGCGCTTGCAACGTGTGAGCCTGGCTGGCGCGCAATGCCCATTGACCCTGGGATCATTGCGCTATTTCGGCGCCGACAACCGCAGTCGCGACGCATCTTTCAAATGCCTGGAGGGTCGCATCAGCTTCGATTTGCCAGGAGAAACCCTGTTTACCCTCAGCTGGAGCGCCACATGAACGTCATTGATTTTTGCCGTGTAGACGATTCGTCGTGCATTGAGTCACTCCACTCGCGACCAACACCGTGAGGAGTCAAAAACATGAATGTTCTGAAAAAACTCAGCGACCACATCAAGCAAAAAGGCCTGCGCGCCACCGTCGGCAAGTTGTGGAAACACTACGTGTTTTTCCACGAAGAACTGTTGTGGATGGAGCGCGACCTGGTGAGCCCGGTACCGCCACACAAGCTTCGGCCCTATTCACCGCTGCGACTGGAAACCATCACTCCACAAAACGCCGTAGCGTTCGCCAGGCACTTCGGTGATCGCGTGGGCACCATGGCCGAGTTGGCGTGCGAAGGGTACACCGGGCACATGTACCTGGATGAAAACGGCGATGCCGTGGCCTTTATCTGGGGCAGCACACGCGATTATCTCGACCGTCATTACTACGGCTGCTTGTTCCCGGTGAAGCCAGGCGAGTTCTTCGAGTTCGCTCTCGAGCAGATTCCTGCCTACCGGGGCACCACGCTGTCGGTCGATTTCCAGCTGAACCTGTGGAAAGCCATGGCTGATCAAGGCTGCAACAAAGTGGTGGATATCTGCGAGTCCCACAACATTCCCGCGCTCAAGCTGCACATGCGCATGGGGTATCGCGAGCAAGGACGGATCATGAACATCTACCACCTGTTCGGCTGGCGCTTCTTCCGCGAAACCCGCTACAGCGGTTCACGCCTGGATGCCTTGCGCAAACCGGCACCCTCTCCTGTTCCGGCCGAGGCGAGCTGACCTTATGTCTGCACGATTCGAATGGCGCACTTCCCTGTGCACCGACGATTTTCCGGTAGCGGCTTACGAAGCGTTGCGCCAGCGCGTAACGGACCACACGCCGTTCAACACCCTGGCCTGGTTGTACGCATCGGAACTGGCACTCAAGCCCGACGCGCAGTTGCACGTGCTGCTCGGCTGGCAGGGTGACGAACTGGCGCTGTGCCTGCCGCTGGTGGCATCCATGGAGCGCTTTGCGCGTTTGCCGTTTCGGGTCCTGCATCATTTGGGCTATCCCCTCGCCGACCGCCTCGCACTGCTGACAAGGCTGGACAGTGACAATTTACGCAAGGCGCTGACGCAGATCCGTCAACGCCTGCCCCATGCCGTGCTGCAACTCAACGAACTGGCCGGTTCCACGGCCCAGGCACAGGCCCTGGCACCGTGGCAGGCGCTGAGTTCGACCTTCGAACAACGCCTGAGCTGTCGAGTGCCGGTGCACCTGATCAGCGAGGCCGACCATCAGGAAGTCTCCGGCGACCCGCGCTACAAACTGCGCCGCGCACGCAAACGCATTGCCGCGTGCGGTGCCCAGGTGCGGCGGATTACTCCCGACGCCCTGACCATGGGGCCGCTGTTGCAGGAAATCAGTGAGGTCGAAGCGGTGAGCTGGAAAGGCGATGAAGGCGTCGGGATCTTTTCCGATGCGCGCCATCGCCAGTGGATGGACCGCGCCTTCACCGCCCTCGCGGCCCGAGGCCTGGTGCGCGTGGTGGTGCTGGAACTGGAGGGGCGCTGCATCAGCTATCGCCTTGGCTTGCTGGAACAGGGTCGACTGTACGACTACAATTTGGCGTTCCTGCCGCAATATGCCGACCTGGGCAGCGGCCGGGTGCTGCTCGAAGAGTGGATTCGCTGGGGCCTGGAAGACAACTGGTGCTGGATCGATGCGTCCCGGGTCAGCCTGGAAAACTCCAGCCATCAACTGCACGAACGCATGACCGGGCAACTGGAACACTGGCGCTGGAGTTTTTACTCCTGGCGTCCAGGCGGCCTGGTGCTGGGGCTGGCCTTGCGGGTCTGGCAACGCTTGAAACCCCGATTGCAGCAATGGCGCGCCCGACGCGCGGCGACCGCAGCAACCCCGGCGCCTGTCGCGACACCGGCGGTCAAAACGCCTGCGCCTACGGAAAAACTCAAGGAGGGTGGACATGCCTCGGCAAGTGATAGTCAACGCTGACGATTTCGGCCTCAGTGCCTGCGAAAACGCGGTGATCCTTGGCGCGTTCCAGGCCGGGCTCATCAGCTCCGCCACCGCCATGGCCAACATGCCGGCATTCGAAGCGGCCTGCGTCCTGGCCCGGCATCCGTTACTCGAAGGCCGCATCGGCCTGCACTTCAACCTGACCTATGGCCGTCCGTTGAGCCAGAGCATTGTGCAGCGCCCGACGTTTTGCGACGGTGCCGGCGTGTTCGACCTCAACCTGCGCCGCACCCGCCTCTGGCTCGGGCGCCGAGATCGCCACGCCGTACTGGAAGAACTCGAAGCCCAGTGGCAGCGCTGCCTGGACAACGGTTTGCGCCCCAGTCACCTGGACTCCCATCAACACGTGCACAACATCTGGCCGATCGGCGAGATCGTCGCGCGCTTTGCCGCCCGCCAGGGGGTGCCGGTGCGTCTGGCGCGCAACCTGGGACAAAATCTCAGCCTGCCCAAGCGCGTGTTCAAGGACCTGCTCAATCGGCGCCTGAGCAACCTGGCCGGCGCCACCGCCGACTACGTGTGCACCCCGGTGGATCTGCGCAACGCCGAGCCGCCAGCCGACGGACTGCTGGAAATCGTCGCCCACCCGAACCAGCTCGGCGCCGACTTCGGCGATGCCTACCTGGAACCGGGAGAGTCCTTGAGCGCGTTGCTGGAACAGCGTTTGCCGGGTGTACCGCGAGTGGCCTATACCGCTGCGGGCGACGCCGCACCTCGCCGTGCGCAGGCTGTTTTGGAGTAATCCGCAATCCCTGTGGGAGTGTGGCTTGCCCGCTATGTCGGTGTATTAGGCGACGTGTTTTTAATAGTGTACATATCCGTTGCTGCGGTCACGGCCACTTAAGGTTCCGCCTTTACGGCGGGTTACTTGGAAAAGCCCCAAGTAACCAAGGGCTCTTGCCCCTGACGTTCGGTGCCTCG
>NZ_JBGLYV010000198.1:0-3727 GCF_047304225.1 Pseudomonas sp. Pseusp3
CTGCCTGAGTGCCCGCGTTATCCAGAGTTTTTCGCGAGCAAGCTCGCTCCTACAGGGGGCTTCGTTTGCAAAGTGCAGTCGTGTCGGTCGCCTATCGCTCGATATTCCGGTTCCACCGGGCATTCCACGCGGGGCGCTGTTCGTTGACCTGATCCCAATCCACCGCGATGGCCGTCTGCAGGTATTTTTTCATCGCTTCGACCTGGCCGCGGGTCCGGTCGGAGGTCGGGGTATTGGGGTTGGAAGGAATCTGGTCGCCGTCCTCAAGCGCAGCGGCCTGGGCTTCCGGGGTGAGCAGGAACGCGGCGAGTTTTTGCGCCAGTTCCGGCTGCGTGTTGTTGGCGATGGCGCATTCGGCGACGTTGAGCACCACGGCGCCTTCCTTGGGCTGTGCGTATTCCACCGGCATGCCCTTGAGTTTCAGCGCGGTGACCTGGGTCGGTGTCAGCGGGAACAGCGCGGCTTCGTCGGTCTGGAGCATTTCTGAAATCTTTGCCGAGCTCGGAATATATTCCAGCACGTTGCGCCCGACGGTGTCTGGCCAGGCCTTGAAGCCCGGATCGACGTTGGTTTCGCTACCGCCCTGAATCCGGTTGAACATCAGGAAGCCGTGCAGGCCGAAGGTAGAGGAGGCCATCGACTGGAACACAACCTTGTCCTTGTATCGAGGATCGGCCATGTCCATCCACGAGGTCGGCGCATTCCAGCCTTTCTCCTTGAACAGGCGGGTGTTGTAGGCCAGCCCGGTGACGCCGAGGCTGACGGCCACCGCTTCATCCTTGATGCGCCCCTTGGCCGGAATTTGCGCAAGGGTCGGGTTGTCCTGGAGTTTGCCGCACAGGCCCATGGCGATGGCGCGGTACATGATGCCGTCGTCGAGGAACATCACGTGCATCTGCGGGTTGTCCTTGCTGGCCTGGACCTTGGCCAGGATATCGGCGGAGGTGCCCGGCACGATCACCACCTTGACGTTGTTGGCCTTCTCGAAAGCCGGCAGTACCTTGTCGGCGTAAAGCCGCTCCATGGTCCCGCCGTTCATGCCCAGGTAAAGCACCGGTTCGGCGTTGGCCTGGGTGATGGTGAGCAGGGCGCTCATGCAGGACAAACCGAGCAGTGCGTTGCGTTTGAGGTTTTTCATTGGCGCGACCTTCCTCTATCAAGCTACGGAGATGGAGTGAAACCGGGTGATGGAAAACGCATCCAGCGACGTCTTTGACGCGCCGCTACAGATGATCTCGGTGAGCGCCTGGCCCACCGCCGGGCCGATCTGGAAACCGGCGCCGGCAAAGCCGAACGCATGCAACAGACCAGGCTGGGTACGGCTGTGGCCGATCACCGGTTGGCGATCGGGCAGATAACCTTCAGTGCCGCTCCAGGTCCGAATCGCCTGGGCGCCCTCAAGAAACGGGTAGAGCTCGACGGCCTGGCGCAGGATTTCCAGCACGGCGCCTTGACCGGGGCGGGCGCGGGCGTCGTCCAGAGCGAACCCCTGGCCGCCGCCCAACACGCAATTGCCGCGCGCGACCTGACGCGCATAGATGCCGCCACCCTCGACGCCAGTGCTGGCATCCATGACCAGCGGCAAGGGTTCGGTGACCAGCATCGCCGGGTGTCCGGAGTGCATCGGCACTGGCTCGCCGAATTGCGCGGCCAGGCTGCCGGCCCAGGCCCCGGCGCAGTTCAACAGCCAGGGCGCGTGCAGCTCCAGGCCGGTTTGCGTGCGCACGCGAAAGCGCTGGCCGTCGTGTTCCACGGTGGTGACCGTGCATTGCTCATGTACCTGCACACCGTGGCGCCGCGCCGCCCGGGCGAATGCAGGGGACACCAGACGCGGGTTGGCGTGACCGTCATCCGGGCAATACGAGGCGCCCACTGCGACGTCTCCCACCCATGGAAAACGCCGGCGCAGTTCGGTGCGCTCAAGCACCTGCAAATCGAGGCCGAAGCCCTGGCTGCTGGCGGCGTAGTCTTGCAGGGCACGCAAATCGTCTGTACTGCGGGCGAGTTTCAGGTGGCCGCTGCGTTGATATTCACCGTCGATGCCGATCAATTGCGGCAGTTGCGCCCAGATGGCGTGTGCCCGTTGCGACAGCGGCAATTGCGACAACGGTCGGCCTTGGCGGCGAACGCCACCGTAGTTGACGCCGCTGGAATGCGAACCGCAGAAGTCCCGCTCCAGCAGCGCCACGCGACGCCCGGCCTTGCCGAGAAACAGCGCCGCCGAAGCACCGACAATACCGCCGCCGATGATAATTGCGTCGACTTCGGTCATGCGTCGATCTCCAGGCCAAAGGGCAGCGGCTTGATGGGGGCCTGAGCCCGCAGCCGGCCGATGTCGGACACGGCGCGCCCACTTTCACAGGCAATGATTTCCGCTGCGGCCGCACCACACATCCGCCCCTGACAGCGACCCATGCCGACCCGGCAATGGGCCTTGACCCGATTGATTTCCCAATGACCCTCGCGCACCACTTCACGAATATCGCCGGCGCGGACTTCCTCGCAGCGGCAAACCATCACGTCATCGGCGATGCTGGAGGCCCAGTTCTCGGGAAAGGCGAAGGCGCGTTCCAGGCCCCGGCGAAAATCGCCGATGCGTTCCAGCACCTGTTCAAGCTGTGCGGCGCGTTGCGTCGGGATCAGGCAGCCGATGTCTTCGAGCAGCGCCAATGCGGCGCGCTCGCCAGCCATTTCCGCGGCGTCGGCGCCCATGATCCCGGCACCGTCACCGGCCAGGTAGACCTCGGCGACGCTGCTGCGCCCGGCGCGCTCACGTTGTGGCAGCCAGGCGCGGTTGAGCGGGTTCCAGGCAAACTCGCAACCGAGCAGGTCGGCGAGCTGGGTTTCGCTGCGCAGGCCGTGAGCGAAGGCGACGGCATCGCAGTCCAGTCGATGTTCGCCTTTTGTGTCACACCAGATCAGCGCCTGCACCCGTTGTTCGCCTTCGACGCGTTTCAAGGTTGCGCCCTGATGCACCGGGATGCCATGGGCGGCCAGCCAGCCACGGTAATAGATGCCTTTGGCCAACGTGGCCGGTTGCGACAGCAGGCCGGGCAGGGCGCGGGCCTGGGCGCTGAAGGGCGAGCTGTCGAGCACCGCGACCACCTTGGCGCCGGCCTTGGCGTATTGATACGCGACCAGGTACAGCAGCGGGCCGCTGCCGGCAAACACCACACGCTCGCCAATGGCACAGCCCTGGAATTTCAAGGCGATCTGCGCCGCGCCGAGGCTGTAGACCCCGGGTAGCGTCCAGCCCGGCACTGGCAGAATCCGGTCGGTGGCGCCGGTGGCGACGATCACCCGGGAAAACTCCAGTCGTGCGGCACGTCCGTCCTGCACGGTGTCGAGGGCGCCGTCCTCGGCGTTCCACACCAGGGTTTCAGGGCGGTAATCGATCTGCTCGCGCAGCTCATCGATGGTCTGGTGAAGGGCGTTGGCCTTGCGTGCTTCGAAGCCATACAGCTTGACCGGCGAGCGCTTGAAATTGGCCGGCTGACGCCGATAAATCTGCCCGCCACCGCGCGAAGCTTCGTCCAGCAGCACCGGGCGAACACCGTGGGCAACCAGGGTTTGCGCCGCACGAATACCGGCAGGGCCGGCGCCGATGATGACCACGGGTTTCATGCGCACCTCGGCTGCTGTGCTTTTGTGGGAGCGGGCTTGCTCGCGAAGAGGGCGGCAAATCCAGCACAGAGGTTGACTGACAGACCGCTTTCGCGAGCAAGCC
>NZ_JBGLYV010000199.1:0-3413 GCF_047304225.1 Pseudomonas sp. Pseusp3
GGCCCAGACCACGCGGCCCTGGCTGATGGTGTGGCTGGGCACGCCGCGCACGGTCTTGCCTTCGAAGATGTTGAAGTCCACCTGCTGATGGTGGGTCTTGGCGGAAATGGTCCGCGTGCCTTGCGGGTCCCACAGCACCAGGTCGGCATCGGCACCGACGCGGATCGCGCCTTTGCGTGGGTAGAGGTTGAAGATCTTCGCCGTGTTGGTGGACGTCAGCGCGACAAATTGCTGCATCGAGAAGCGTCCGGTGTTCACCCCTTCATCCCACAACACCGCCATGCGGTCTTCGATGCCGGCGGTGCCGTTGGGGATCTTGCTGAAGTCGTCGCGGCCAGCGGCTTTTTGCTCGGCGCAGAAGCAGCAGTGGTCGGTGGCGGTGGTGTGCAGGTTGCCCGATTGCAGACCATGCCAGAGTGCTTCCTGATGGCCGCGAGGGCGGAACGGCGGGCTCATCACATAACCGGCTGCGGTTTGCCAGTCCGGATCACGGTAGACGCTGTCGTCCAGCAGCAGGTGCCCGGCCAGCACTTCGCCGTAAACCGGCTGGCCCTTGCCCCGGGCGTAGGTGATTTCATCCAGGGCTTCCTTGGTCGAAACGTGAACCAGATACAGCGGCGTACCCAGGGTTTCGGCGATGCGGATCGCCCGGCTCGCGGCCTCGCCTTCAACCTGTGACGGCCGTGACAGCGGATGCGCTTCCGGCCCGGTAATGCCTTGGGCCATCAGTTTGCGTTGCAGGTGATAGACCAGTTCACCGTTTTCCGCATGAACGGTCGGCACCGCGCCCAGTTCCAGGCAGCGTTCGAAACTCGCCACCAGGGTGTCATCGGCGGCCATGATCGCGTTCTTGTAGGCCATGAAATGCTTGAAGCTGTTAACGCCATGCTGGCTGACCAGCTCGGCCATCTCCTCGCGGACTTGTTCGCTCCACCAGGTAATGGCGACGTGAAAGCCGTAGTCCGACGCTGACTTCTCGGCCCAGCCGCGCCACTGATGGAAGGCTTCGAGCAAGGATTGCTGCGGATTGGGAATCACGAAGTCGATGATCGACGTGGTGCCGCCGGCCAGTCCCGCCGCCGTGCCACTGTAAAAGTCTTCGCTGGCTACCGTGCCCATGAAGGGCAGTTGCATGTGGGTGTGCGGGTCGATGCCGCCGGGCATCAGGTATTGACCGCTGCCGTCGAGCACTTCGGCTCCTGGAGGAACATCGAGGTTTTCGCCGATGGCCTTGATCACGCCGTCTGCGCAATACACATCGGCGCGATAACTTTCATCATGGGTAATAACGGTGGCGCCACGGATCAACAGAGACATTCCGAGTTCCTCGCAGGCATTGACCGGCTTATGCCGGTTCTAGATGTTTTATATAAAAACAGCCCGCACAGAATGATTCCTGTCAGTGCTGTCAGGAATAAACGCTAGCTGCAGTTTCCCGAATCGGCAAGAATATTTTTTATAAGCTTATATTGATATTAACTAATTGATAAATAACGACAAAATGCTGGAATCACCAAAATGGTGAGGCTGCTCACCATTTTGACGCACTTGACAGGTTCGAAATATGGTCAAGATTTCTTACGTGAAATCAGCTGTTTGAGCAGGGTCTATGATCGATGCGCAGCCATTGAAAAAAGATCAATGCACCAGATTGAGTCCTGACTGTTCGGACAACTTGGTTGGCATTCGGCCTGAGTGGCAAGGCAAGTAACCGAGGACTGCATCGATGACCCAATAAAACTGATAAACATCAGTTGTTTACAAAGTGTTTATGGAACTGCCCGATGCGCAAACGGGGCACCCGGCACGTTTATTGATGCCGCGAGCCTGCGATGAGCAAAAAAATAATTCAAAGAACAGTGGAGCGGCCATGCAACAGATCAGATCGCAAGTGACCGAGCGCGACGGCTTGTTTGAGCTGGAAGCCGGCAGCGATGTCCTCGACAGTCCCCGTTACAACCACGACATTGCACCGACCAAGGTGCGCGAACGCACCTGGAACAAATGGCACATCACCGCGCTGTGGGTGGGCATGGCGATCTGCGTGCCGACCTACACCCTCGGCGGGGTGTTGACCGCGTACTTCGGCCTGACCGTCGGTGAAGCGCTGCTGGCGATTCTGCTGGCCAACATCATCGTGCTGATCCCCCTGACACTCAACGCCTTTCCCGGCACGAAGTACGGCATTCCCTTTCCGGTGTTGCTGCGCTCGTCCTTCGGCGTGCTCGGCTCCAACATTCCGTGCCTGATCCGCGCCCTGGTGGCGTGTGGCTGGTTCGGCATCCAGACCATGTTCGGCGGCTTGGCGATTCACCTGTTCCTCGGTTCGGTGTTCGAGGGCTGGAAATCCCTGGGTGGCACCGGCGAGGTCATCGGCTTCATGGTGTTCTGGGCGCTGAACCTGTGGGTGGTGATTCGCGGCGCCGAGTCGATCAAATGGCTGGAAACCCTGTCCGCACCGCTGTTGGTGCTGGTGGGCGTAGGGCTGCTGGTCTGGGCCATGCCGAACGTTTCGATGACCGAGTTGCTGGCGATTCCGGCCAAACGTCCCGAAGGCGCCGGGGTGGCCAGTTACTTCGCCGCCGGGCTGACCGCGATGGTCGGCTTCTGGGCCACGCTGTCACTCAACATTCCGGACTTCAGCCGCTACGCAAAAAGCCAGAAGGACCAGATTGTCGGGCAGATCATCGGCCTGCCGCTGACCATGTTCCTGTTTGCCTCCCTGGGTGTGGTGATGACCGCGGCCTCGGTGAAGCTGGTGGGAGTGACGGTTTCCGATCCGGTGACTCTGATCGGTCATATCCAGAGCCCGGTGTGGGTCGCACTGGCAATGGCGCTGATCATCATCGCCACGCTGTCGACCAATACCGCGGCGAATATCGTGTCGCCGACCAATGACTTCCAGAACATCGCCCCCAAGGTGATCAACCGCACCAACGCCGTGCTGCTTACCGGATTCGTCGGATTGGCGTTGATGGCCCATGAACTGCTGAAAAAGCTTGGCCTGATCGTCTCGGATCTCAGTCTGGAAACCGTTTATTCCAACTGGTTGCTTGGCTATTCGAGCCTGCTGGGGCCGATTGCCGGGATCATGGTGGTGGACTATTTCCTGATCAAGAAACAGCAACTGGACCTTGCCGGCCTGTACCGCGATGACGTGTACCCGGCGTGGAACTGGTGCGGCTTCATGGCCTTCGGCGTGCCGGTGGTGTTGACGCTGCTGTCCCTGGGCAGCGATGCCTTCAACTGGTTCTACAGCTATGGCTGGTTCACTGGCTCGGCGCTGGGCGGGGTTATTTATTACGGGTTGAGTGTGATGCGAGTCGATCCATCGGTAGTGAAATCTCCGGTGTGACGACTGGCCTCTTCGCGAGCAAGCCCGCTCCCACATTTGGAATGCATTCCCCTGTGGG
>NZ_JBGLYV010000019.1:0-81409 GCF_047304225.1 Pseudomonas sp. Pseusp3
GGCCGGGTGGGGGCGGGCGTTCGGTCCTGACGCCGGTTTTCTTCCCAGGACACGCCCAGCCGGTCATCCAGGGTCCGGGTCCAGGTGCGCTCAGCCAGGCGGCGCAGGCGTTGCAGATCAGCGTCGGCCATGGCTTCGCCACCGAGATTGCAGCGGGCAACGAAGGCGAAATCATCATCCAGCCCGGCCAGGCTGGCATTGCGCAGTTCTGCCAGCGATTGTTCGTCACCGCCCAGGGCAATGGCCTGCCAGTAGCTGATCCAGACATCGCGCTTGAGTACCTCGAAGCGGGTACGGATTTCGTGGATGCGATCGGTCAGGGTTTCCAGCTTCGTGGCTTTGTCTACGACGTATTCCGGCGTGGTGACCTTGCCGCAATCGTGCAGCCAGGCGGCGATGTGCAGTGCCTCCCATTCATCGTCGGTCGGCTGATAGGCGCTGAAGGCGGGTTCCTGGCTGGCTGCCGCCGCCCGGGCAAGCATCAGGGTCAGTTCCGGCACGCGCTGGCAATGGCCGCCGGTATAGGGGCTTTTGGCGTCGATGGCACCGGCCAGCAGTTGAATGAAGGCGTCCAGCAGCTGTTTTTGCCGGGCTTGCAGGCGCTGGCTTTCGATGCACACGGCAGCTGCGCCGGACACTGCCTGGAGAAACGCAATGCGGTCCGGCCGCAGTTTGTCCAGATCGCTCTGATCGCCGCTGTCGGCCAATAGCAACACCAGCAGGCCCACGGTTTCGTTGTGACGATTGTGCAGGCGGATTCCGATCAGATGGACCCGAGGACTTTTCAGCGCGAGCAGGATTTTCTGCAGATCACCCGCCTGCTCGAAACCCAGATTGCTGACGACATTGTCGACGTTTGCCAATTGGTGCAGCCATGGGGGGCTTTGTGCGTTATCGAGCGAGTGTCCGCGGATGTCGAAGGATTGCAGGTTTTCGGCGGCGTTATTGATGACCAGCCCGTGGGGTTTCATGTGCTGGCCATCACCTTCGCGCAGATAGATCAGGCCGGCCTGGGCCTGGCCGATTTTCACGGTTTCAAACAACACCCGCTCCAGCAGCGGGGCGAAACGGGTTTCGGCACTGAGGCTGTCTGTGATCTGGAAGAAGCTCGCCAGTGTGTCTTTCATCCGTGCCATCGACACACTCAGTTGGTCGACTTCGAGCACCAGCGAGCGACGGGAAAGCGGAAAATTGAAATCGAAACTGCGAATCGCATCGGACTCCTGCACCAGGGCGCGCAAGGGTTTGACCAGGACTCTTGATGTCAGCCAGCCCAGCGGCACGCATAACAGCAGCGTTGCCAGGGTAATGAGCGCGCCTTGCCAGCGCATCCGGTAAGCGTCGACAAGCAACTCGTCTTCCGGTACCAGCAGAGCCAGTTGCAGGCCTTGGGGGCCACCTTCCTGCATGCTGCTGCGGGCCACGATCCACTGCCGGCCATTGGCGTTCAGGCGACTGCCTTGAGGGGGGGTGTTGAGCAACGCACCCAGGCCGGGGCTCAGATCCGCCGCCTTGATCAGGCGGGACGTCTGATCATCGATGATCAGTCTGCGGCTGTCAGGGTAGGCAATGGCATTGCCTTGGGCATCGAACAGCACGATTTCGGTATTGGGGGTCACGACGTGCTTGGCCAGAGTTGCGCTGAGTTCGGCCAGGGTCAGGTCAGCGGCCATGATTGCCTTGTCGCCATTGCGTCGCGCCAGCGTCGTGCCAATGTTGTGGGTGGAAAAAAAGATATAGGGTTCGGTCGTGATCTGGTCGTTTTCGTTGCGCGCGCTGATAAACCAGGCGCGATTGCGCGGGTCATACGTGTCGTTCAGGTTTTCCAGACGGGCTGCAAGTGCCAGGTTCCGGTCGAAAAACAAGGACTGGGAATGGGCCTGGCCACTGCTGTTGTGCTCGATGCTCCAGACCTGGTAAGCCGCCGTGTCCGGAGCCCCGACCAGGGCTTTGACCTCTGGGGTGCGCAGCGGGCGGACCATGAAAAAGTCTCCATTGTCGTAGCCCAGGTACAGCGAAGCCAGATTGGGGTTGTCCTCGAGTGACTGGCTGAACGGTCCGAGCAGTGCCAGGCGTTGTGCCAGATCAGGGGACTGGCCTGCCGGATTGAGTGCCAGCAGGCTCAACAGATGACGAATGGGTTCATAGGTTGCGTGCAGGTCCAGGCGGACATCCTGCTCAATGCGATTGAACAGTTTTTCACTGCTGGACAGTATGATCTGTGTGGTTTGCTGATAGTTGAACAGACCCAGCACCACCCCGGTCAGCAGCAACAAAAAGGTGAACATCACGCTGATATGGACATGCAGTGGAAACCGGCGTGGATCCGTGCGCAGTGGGTCAGGCATTACGGGTTTCTCCATGATGGTCAACACCCTGCCGAGGGTCCAAGCATAGTTAAGGCTCTGTCACTTTGCCTTCGTCGTACTCCTCGATCTGACGTAGTAACGCGTCCTCCAGCTCCAGCATGGTGCGCTCCATGGATTTGCAGCATTCAGCCAATGTTCCGCGATCGAAACCCCCATGGCAGGCTGCTTCGAGTGCCTCGCAGCGGTCGATCAGGCGGGAGGCCTGCACTATCCGGGCTGCGCCTTTGATTTTGTGGGCAATGTCCTGCAGCGCCTGCGTATCCCCGAAACTGGATAGCGATAGCAGCGTTTGCAGATCCTGGCGGTTGCTGCTCACCAGTTCGTTCAGCAATCGCCGGTTCAACATCGGGTTTCCCCCGGTCAGCAGTTTCAATCCGTGCAGGCTGAACGCCGGGACTGCATGGGTGGGTTCAATGCCCTGCAGCCATTGACTCAAGGCGCCGAGGCTGAGGGGTTTGAACAGGCAGTCGTTCATTCCGGCCTGTTTGCAGCGTTGCACTTCTTCCGGCTGGGCGTTGGCGGTAAAGCCGAGAATAGTGCAGGGAGGACGATGGTTTTGTCTTTCATGCTGGCGAATGGCACGGGCCAGCTCGTAACCGTTCATGACCGGCATGTTGCAATCGGCGATCACCAGATCAAACGGTTGGTCTTTCCATGCCTCCAGTCCTTCCTGGCCATCGGCCGCGACGGAAAATCGATGTCCAAGAAACTCCAGCTGCTGGCACGTGAGCAAACGATTGGCCGAGTGATCGTCGACTACCAGGACATTCAATGGGATTGTGGCGACGACGGTTTGCGTTTCGGCCACCAGGGCTGACTGTTGCAGTGGCAACGTTTCCAGTTGCAGCAACAACTCCACTTGAGTGCCGAGGCCCGGCTCGCTGCGTAATTGCAGACTGCCGCCCATCATTTCGCAGAGATTGCGGCTGATCACCAGCCCAAGCCCGGCGCCCCCCCTGGCCGATTGCATGGCGTTGTCTGCCTGGGCAAAGGGTTCGAACAGGCGCTGTTGATCCTGTTCGCTGATCCCGATACCACTGTCGTGAACTTGCACCCGCATTTGCACGTGCTCGGGTTGCGTTGCCGGGTGCAGGTCGACAACGACCCGGACCTGGCCTTGCTCGGTAAATTTGATGGCATTGCTGATCAGGTTGGACAGCACTTGCTTGAAGCGCAAGGGGTCCAGCAACACGTCGAAGGTCGGGTTGGCCGATGAAAACTCCAGCACCAGTTCGAGTTCCTTCTGTCGGGCCAGGCCATCGAAAATCCGCACGACCGAGGCCACGAGTTCACCCGGATTGACGCGCTCCGGGCTCAGGCTCAAGCGTCCCGATTCGATTCTGGCAATGTCGAGAATGTCGCCGATCAGCTCCAGCAACCCTTTCGCCGAGTTGTACGCGACATCGATGGCCGGACGTTCCGGGTGCTGATGATCAAGACGCTTGAGTGTCAATTCAAGCATGCCAATGATTGCATTCATCGGCGTGCGGATCTCATGGCTCATCGTGGCCAGAAATGTGCTTTTGGCCCGGTTGGCGTTATCGGCACGTTCTTTCGCGCAACGCAGGTCGTCGAGCAGTTGCCGCCGTTCGCTGATGTCGATCCAGCCACCGATAATGCCTTGCACTGTTGCGCTGGAATCCCGATAGGGAAGAATCCAGTGATAAATCGTCAGTCGCCGGCCACCAATGTGCAGCTCGCGATCGACAATCAACGGTCTGCCCTCGGCCACCACGCGTTGGTAGTCAGCCTGGTACTCCCGGGCTTCGAATACATTGCTCATCGATCCCTGCATGACGCTTTTGCCGATGACATCTTCACGCCTGGCGCAGAATGCTTGCAGGTAACTGTCGTTGCAACTTTGCAGTAGCCCCTGGCGATCACGTACGTAGATCGGATGGGGCGTGCCATTGACCAGCGATCGCATGAACTCGAACTGATCGTTCAACGCACGCTCTGCGGCCTTGCGCTGCTTGATCTGGCGTCGCATGTAGTCGTTCCACGCAATGGAAATCAGCAATAGCACGCCTGCACCGAAGACGATTTGGTAGAACAGCCTTTGATAATTGCGCCAGGTGCTTTGCGAGGACGCCGAGTAGCCGCGCCAGCGACTGTTGATGATGCCCAGCTCCTCCGGGGAAATGCTCAGTAAAGCCTTGTCGAGGATCGCATTCAGCTCTTTGGCACCCCGAGCGGTGGCAAGGGAAAACGCTGCCTGCTCGGTGCCGATGGTGGTGCTGATTTGCAATGTGTGCTCGAACAGCCGCGACGAAATGAAGTAGTTGGCAATGATCAGTGAGTTCACCGCGCCCTCGGCCTGACCTTGGGCGAGTAACTCTACGGCGCTGAAGGTGTCCGGGGTCTCGATCAATTTGATCCGGGGAAACTCTCTGCGCAGGTAGTCCATGAGTGGATTGCCGCGGGCAATGGCCAGGCGCTTGTCCTGCAACTGCTCGAGGTTGGTCGGGCTGTCGTCGGCTTTGCGGGTCAGCAGGACGTAGGAATTTTCCAGAAAGGGGCGGGTAAAGTTCAGCTGGGTTTGACGTTGGGCGCTGGGGAGCAATGGGGCGATGACATCGGCCTTGTTGTCCTTGATCTGTTTGATCATCTCGTCGTCGCTGCGGCTGTGCTGGATGTCAAAGCGCAAGCCGGTGCGCAGCCTGATCAGCTCAAGCAAATCTGCGGTGACCCCGCGAAAGTTGCCATTGCTATCGAAAAACGTCAGTGGCGCAAAAGCTTCGTTGACGACGACACGCACTGTCGGGTGGTGTGCCAGCCAGCGTTCTTCCCGTTCAGTGAGTTGCAGCTTTTGATCGGTCAGCAGAATGTCGCTACCGGCGCTCCAGCGTTTGGCGATGCTTTCTCGTTCACTGGTGGGGATGGCCCTGATCATTGTATTGATGATGCCAAGCAGTTCGGGGTTGTTCCTGTTAACGGCAAAGCTGAAACCATAGGCTTCATGTTTACCGAAGTTGGCCATCCGGATGTTGTTCAAGTACCCCTTGTTGATCATGTAGTGAGTTGAAATGGTGTCGCCGAGAAACACGTCCGCCTGATCGAAAGCAACAGCGTTGATCGCATTCTGGTAGGACGGATAGGACGTGATGATCGCCTTTGGGTACAACGCCGTGACTTCCGCCAGCGGCAAATAGTGATACACCATGCTCAGGCGCAATCCGGCCAGGCCATCGGTGAGGGAACGGGTTTCCCCTTCACGGGTCACCAATACAGGTTGGTCAACGGCATAGGGTATGGACAGTGCAATGCCGGCATTGCCAGCTTCGAATCCATTGGCGGTGCCTAGCAGATCGACTTCGCCGTTCTCCAGTGCAGCGATCGCGGCTCCTCGGGAATCGAAGCGCTGAACCTTGACGGGCAACCCGGTTGTTTTTTCCAGAAGACCGGCGTAATCGGCGGTAAACCCTTCATAGTCCTGGCCGCTGGTGGTCAGGTCGAAGGGGGGATAGTCCGGGGCTGACGTCCCGAGCGTCAGTTGATTCTTGCGTTTTATCCATTGTCGTTGCGATTCATCCAGTCGAACCTCCAGCGCCCCGGCCTTCGATCGGCTGAGCAGCGTGTAGTGTTCATCGCCCGGTGCCCCGAACAACGAGGTGCTCACGCATAGACCTGCGGTCACTTGAATCAGAAAGACCTTCAAACGGCTGGGCATCCAGGTTCTCACACTAGCGCGTTACGTTTTGCCATCTCGATGAGTTCAACCAGGGATTTGGCTTTGAGTTTCTGCATGAGGCGCTTTTTGTAGGTACTCACGGTCTTGTTGCTCAGAAACATGCCCTTGGCGATTTCCTTGTTTGTGCGACCTTGGGCAAAAAGTTGCAAGACCATCAGTTCCCGGTCGTTTACGGATTTGAACAGTTCCAATTCGATGCAGCGTGTTTCATCTCCACGGACGGGGTTCAAGGCCTCGCTCGGAAAATAGTTGTAACCTGCAAATACCGCTTTTATGGCACTGACCAGTTCACTGATGTCCTCTTGTTTGCAGACATAGCCCGATGCACCGGATTGCATGCAACGAATACCGAAAAGTGTTGGGCATTGTGCTGTCAATACCAGTGTTTTAAGAGGAGTATTCATTGCGTTGAATCGGGATAGTACTTCCAGTCCATCCAGTTTTGGAATGCTGATGTCGAGAATGACCAGGTCCGGCATGCATTCGCGAACCATCTGCATGGCGTCGACCCCGTTATCAGTTTCGCCGACGACTTTGTAACCTTCATGTTCCAGTAACATTCGAACGGCAAGGCGGATAACCGGGTGATCGTCGACAATAAAAACGGAGTTCATAATAAAGTCCCATGCGAGCTCAAATAAAGCGCGCACCTTAGCTCAGATACTTGAGGGGACGCATGAACTCACCGAGCTGTAGCAGCAATATAGGAGAATTCCTACAAACTTAAAGGAAAAGGACTACGTATTAACTAGGTTTTCTGTTAGGAAGGGTGAGGAAGTTTGGCGCTTGGAGGTACTTTAGAAAGAAGTTGTTTGTAAGTTTTACGCCGTGTATTTGTCGGATGTTATAGGTGTTTTTTCTACATGTGTACCGAGGTCAACAGGTCTCTAAATTCAGATTGTTTCAATGGCTTTATCAAGTAGCCCAATAATGGTAGCCCGTGTTCAGTGGCCGTTTTTACAAGTTCATCCAGTTCAGACGTCGTCAGGCTACTCAGAATGATCGCCTGTCTGATCAGTCCCAGCTGGCTGGCGAACCGGACCAGATCGAGCCCCGTCAGATCGGGCAGGCATTGATCGCATAAAAGGATGTCGAACGGCTGGTCGGCCCCGAGCATTTGCTGCATGGCGTCTTTGGCGCTGTCGGTGGTCGCCAGTCGGGTAAAGCCATAGCTTTCCAGCAGGTATCGAGTGGCTAAAAGTTGGAAGGGGTGGTCCTCCACCACGAGGATGCGTAGATCGTTTTCGGCCATGGGGCGCACTTCATCTGTTGAACAGAAAGGAGGGCGATTGTTTCGCGAGCGTGCCGGACATGCGATCAGTTTGCTCGCCATATGTTGTAGGGCGATTCGACGAAGCTTGAGTGCTGTTGGAAGTTGAAGGGGGATCAGCCATAACGAATGCCGTAATGGCTGATCAGTCGATACGCCTCAGTGGCTGGCGCGTCCGGTCATTTCCAGGGCCATGTCACTGGCATAGCTGTCGGTCATGCCGGCGATGAAATCGATCATGCGCAAAAACGACGTGTGCAATGGGCCGTGAGGGTCGGGTGCATTGTTGCCCAGCAGGTCAAGGATGCGGCGGCTTTTGAACGAAGGGGTCCGACCGTTGTGCTGCTCAAGCGCTGCTCCGCAAAAGGCGTTGAGCAGGATTTCCAGCGTGGTGTAGGCGCCGATCTCGTGCAGGGTCTTGCGCTTGTCCTGGAAGATTTTCTTGCGGGCCATGTCCTTGGCGTTCAGCACGCAACGCTTGGCGGGCCCGTGCATGTGTTCCACCAGGTCGCCGGGTAATGTACCGGCCAGCAGTGCGTCCTGTTGCTCGACGAAGGCGCGGGCCGCGGCATTGGTCAAGTGCTCGATGGCTTTGCCGCGCAGGATCGCCAGTTTGCGTCGGCGCGAATCGCCGGGACCGAGCTGGCGGTAGGTCTCCGGCAAGTCATCGCCCACCAGACCGAGCAGCAGTGACTCGACTTCGGCGTATTCCAGCAACTCCATTTCCAGACCGTCTTCCAGGTCGATCAGCGCGTAGCATATGTCGTCGGCGGCCTCCATCAGGTACACCAGTGGATGCCTTGCCCAGCGTTGCTCCTCCAGTTGCGGCAGGCCGAGCTTATGGGCGATCTGCTCCAGTAGCGGCAGCTCGCTCTGATAACAGCCGAACTTGTGTTTCTTGTATCCCAGCGAGTCGGCGTGCTTGGCCGTCCATGGATACTTCAGGTACGTGCCCAGCGTTGCATAGGTCAGGCGGGTGCCGCCGTCGAACTGGTGATACTCCAGTTGAGTGAGTACCCGAAAGCCCTGGGCATTGCCTTCGAAATTCAGGAAGTCATTGCGCTCGGCTTCACTCATTGCATCCAGCCAGCCACGGCCGGCAGCTTGCTGGAACCAGTGACGGATCGCGTCTTCACCGGAATGGCCGAAAGGCGGGTTACCGATGTCGTGTGCCAGGCAAGCCGATTGCACCACCATCCCCAGGTCGCTGGGTTCGCACCAGTCGGGCAGGGCATTGCGGATGGTTTCGCCGACCCGCATGCCCAGTGAGCGACCCACGCAACTGACTTCCAGCGAGTGGGTCAGGCGCGTATGAATGTGATCATTGCTGGACACGGGATGGACCTGGGTCTTGCGCCCGAGGCGGCGGAAAGCCCCCGAGAAAATGATGCGGTCGTGGTCTTTGTGAAAAGGGCTGCGGCCGAGCTCTTCAGGGCTGTGCAGCGGTTTTCCGAGACGTTCGCGAGTAAGCAGGGTGTGCCAATCCAAGGCGGGGGCTCTCCGTCGGGTGACTGATGGCCTAGCTTCCCGTTTCGCGCCATGACCTGCAAGCGGAACTACAACTCGGCGGCTCCGATATCGATGAGCAGCACACGTGCAGGATGGCGCCCCTCGATAGAGAGGCGCATCCCGTCGACGTCGCAGGAATGCAGCCGGAAAGATACTGATCAGTCTTTGCGTGAAGAGCCCTGCAGGATCAGTGTGATCAGCGGCCCCAGCGTGGTGCCGAGGCGGATCAGCCGGGTCAGGCCGCTGAGGCCGCCGCCGTTTTTTGCCCCCTTGCCGGTCAGAAAACCCAGCAAGGTGACGGCGGCCACGCCCCAGAGGGGGGCGTGTTTGATGCCGAAACCGTCCTGCAGGTTTTTCGTCATCCCGCGCACGCGTTTCAAGGGTTGCAGCAGTTGCGCGGATTCGTGGCGGATTTCCTGACGATGCATTTCCATGCGCAGGCGGATCAGGGCTTTGCGCATTTCCGTGCGTGAGCTGTTGTGTGGCAATTCAGGCAGGCTCATGGCAGCAGACGCTCCCGGTCGTTGGCCAGCTCTTCGAGCGTGCCGTGGAAGGGCGAGGACTCATCGAAAATCGCCGCTCTCAAGCGCATTCCACAAAATATGGCAGCGAGGGTGTAGAACACGCAGAGACCGATGATGGCGGTCAGGCGATACGTGTCCCAGAACACGATAAGCACCAGCGTCGACAGCCCTACCAGCAGCAGCAACGCAAACACCAGCGCCAGGCCGGCAAACAGCAACAGGCTGACGGTGCGGGCTTTTTGTTCCTGCAATTCGATGCCGAACAGTTCGACATGGCTGTGCAGCAACCCAAGGAAGGCCGCACCCAGGCGCCGCGAAGAGGAGCTGGTTCCCGTTTCAGACGGGCCGGATTCACCGATCGACATATCAGCGCCGGCTAGCCAGCAGGCCAATCAGGAAACCCACGCCGGCCGCGATCCCGACCGATTGCCAAGGGTTGGCCTGGACATAGTCCTCCGTGGCGGTGACCGCAGCCTTGCCGTGTTCGCGCAGGGAGTCTTCGGTCAGTTTGAGGGTTTCACGGGCACGCAAGAGACTGTCGTGAATCTGCTCGCGCAACTCGTCGGCCTGATCGCCTGCCAGGGTCGCGGTGTGCTCCAGCAACCGTTCGGTGTCACTGACCAGTGTCTGAAAGTCGTTCATCAGGATTTCTTGAGCAGTCTTTGCCTGGGTGCGGGCCATGGGGGATCTCCATAAGTGGCTTTCTGATGCGTTCGAGTATGAGCCTTCGGCGAAGGTTCAGTACAAATGACTGGTACAACTTTTGCTGTGTCGTGGTGCGCCGGTCCGCACCATTGCGCTATAGCCGGGCATGATTTCAGTAAAACCGCAGGACCAACAATCAAAAACTCGCGTAAACGTCCGGGGCGCGTTTTTCCTGGACGGTATCCGTGCGCCAAAGCGGTTCAAACGAGATCAGTCCGCTGATGCTTCGAAGCCGCAAATTGGTGCGTGAGCGGTCATCGCGAACTGCTTTGGTGCTTTTTTTCTGCCATAAGGTCTGCCCATCCCATGGAAAATCTGCAAAGCGCTGTGGACACCCTGGTCCATAGCTCCAACACGCTGTTCATTCTGATCGGTGCGGTCATGGTTCTGGCCATGCACGCCGGTTTTGCCTTTCTCGAAGTCGGAACCGTGCGACAGAAAAACCAGGTCAATGCGTTGTCGAAAATCCTCAGCGACTTCGCTGTTTCGACACTGGCTTACTTCTTTATAGGCTATTGGGTTTCCTATGGCGTGACGTTCATGCAACCAGCGGCCGTGCTCAATGCCGACCATGGCTATGGACTGGTGAAGTTTTTCTTCCTGCTGACCTTTGCCGCGGCGATCCCGGCGATCATTTCCGGGGGGATCGCCGAGCGCGCCCGGTTTGTCCCGCAATTGTGCGCAACCGCGTTGATTGTCGCGTTCGTCTATCCGTTCTTCGAAGGCATGGTCTGGAACGGCAACTTCGGTTTGCAAGCCTGGTTGCTGGAGCGCTTTGGCGCCGGTTTCCATGATTTCGCCGGTTCAGTGGTAGTGCATGCCATGGGCGGTTGGCTGGCACTGGCGGCGGTGCTGTTACTAGGGCCGCGTAATGGCCGTTATCGCGACGGTCGGCTGGTCGCATTCGCGCCATCGAGCATCCCGTTTCTGGCGTTGGGCTCGTGGATCCTGATTGTTGGCTGGTTCGGCTTCAACGTCATGAGCGCGCAAACCCTGCAAGGTGTCAGCGGACTGGTGGCGGTGAACTCGTTGATGGCCATGGTTGGCGGTACGGTGGCGGCGCTGATTGTCGGGCGCAATGACCCTGGCTTTCTGCATAACGGCCCGTTGGCGGGGCTCGTGGCAATCTGTGCCGGATCCGACCTGATGCATCCTGTGGGGGCGCTGGTCACTGGTGCCATCGCGGGGGCCCTGTTTGTCTGGTGCTTTACCGCGGCCCAGGGCAAATGGCACATCGACGATGTATTGGGTGTGTGGCCGTTACATGGCTTGTGTGGCGTGTGGGGCGGCATTGCCTGCGGCATTTTCGGCCAGAGCGCCTTGGGCGGGCTCGGTGGGGTCAGTCTGATCAGCCAGTTGATCGGCACTGCGCTGGGCGTCACTGTGGCACTGGCCGGCGGGTTTGCGGTGTACGGAGTGATCAAGGCGTTGCATGGATTGCGCCTGAGCCAGGAAGAGGAGTATTACGGCGCGGACCTGTCGATCCACAAGATCGGCGCCGTGAGCCAGGACTGACTCGGGTCACTTCATGGGCGACGGCATCAAGGGCAGGGGGCTCAATGGCTCGACGGTTTTTCGGGGCAGGCCTAGAATGGTCACTTCATTTTCTGGTTGAGCGCTCATGCTTCCCGAATGTCAGCTGTTCGGCACCCTTGGATGCCATCTCTGTGAAGTAGCCGAAGCCATGCTGATGGAGTTTGTCGAGCGCGGTCTGCTGGTGGAACTGGTGGATATCGCCGACGATGAAGCGTGGTTTGCAGCTTACAGCCTGCGAATTCCGGTGCTGCGACGCGTCGATACCGGTGCTGAACTGGGCTGGCCGTTCAGTGCCGATGAGGTGGTGACGTTCCTGCGTTAAGCGTTTTTTGCACTGGCGGCATGTCCCGCCCGTCGAACTTTGCGATTGATCCCCTTGGCTTATCCGGCGTTGATCGGATACTGTATGCGCATACAGTTATTCGCAGTGCCTGCCTTGCCGTTGCCGGTTTTCGGCAGCGAGCAGGCAAGCCCGGGCGTGAGAGGGATGAATCGTGGTCAATGTCGAACAGTTGAAGAACAGCGTGAACAGGATGTGCGCGGACGTCGTGCGCGAGGCCGTCCTTGAGTTGCGTCTGGATGGTCTGGTGACCGAGGGGAAAACGCCTTTCAACAAAACGCATTTCAATACCTGTTTCGCAGAAATCGAAGCCTTGTTTCAACGCGCGGGATATCACCGGCAACTCGATGTCGTGGGTTATCAGGGGTTGTTGTACGCCCTGTATGACCCCGCTCGCTGGGAGGCGGTCGATGTACTGCGCTGGCTCAAGGAGTACACCGAAGCGGCGGCGCGCACGCAGATTCCGGCTTGAGGAATCTTCTCTAGGTTCGTACTCCCTGCTGTTGGATAATGCCGCTCTGCACTGAGGGTTAGAGCTTTCGTATGTCCACTTCTACTTTTTCCGCGGCACACAGCCAGGCCAGTACGCTCTACTTGCCACCTGGCCCGTGGCAGACCGTTATCGATTGCCTGTGTGAGCATTTCAGCGCCATCGGTCGTGAACAATGGCTGGACAGAATCGCCCGCGGCCGGGTCCTCGATGGGCAGGGCATGCCGATTGCCCTCGATCTGGCCTACAGGGAAGGTTTGCGGATTCATTATTTTCGCGAAGTGCCGGATGAAAAACCGATCCCGGTGATCGAGTCGATCCTGTACGCGGACGAGCATCTGGTGGTGGCCGACAAACCGCACTTTCTACCCGTGACGCCGGCTGGCGAATACGTTGAACAGACCCTGCTGAGGCGCTTGATCCGTCGCCTGGACAATCCGCATCTAGTGCCGTTGCATCGCATCGACCGGCATACCGCGGGGCTGGTACTGTTTTCCGCCAATCCGCAGAGTCGTTCAGCTTATCAGTCGTTGTTTCCAACCCGGCAGATAGAAAAGCGCTACGAGGCCATCGCACGGGCGTTGCCTGACCTGGTTTTCCCGTTGGTTCATAAAAGCCGACTGGTCGATGGCGAGCCGTTCTTCCGCATGCAGGAGGGGCCGGGGGCCAGCAACACCGAGACTGCGGTCGAAATCAGGGAAAAACAGGGGGATCTCTGGCGTTATGGTCTTTACCCGGTGACGGGCAAGAAACATCAGCTTCGGGTACATATGGCGGCGTTGGGAGCCGCTATCTGCAACGACCCGTTTTACCCCGAGGTGCTCAAGGATGCGCAGGATGACTATGCCAATCCTTTGAAACTGCTGGCTCAGGGGCTGAAATTCATCGATCCGGTCACGGGCCAGGCGCGAGAGTTCGAGAGTGAAATCACCCTGCAATGGTGATCAGGGGGCGACCCTGAAGCGTTGTACTTCAGGCATGAAAAAGCCCGCATCAAGCGTAATGCTGTTCAGTTAAGCGAGAGTGATCCGTTGTAGGAGCGAGCTTGCTCGCGATGGTCGTTAACGATGCCGCGTGTTTACTGACTAAACGCAGCGCTCTTGAGTCCATCGCGAGCAAGCTCGCTCCTACAGAATCCTTAACTGAACAGCATTACGCATCAAGCGGGCTTTTCCGTATCCGGCGGCGCCAGGATTACAGCTCTTTAACGGTACGAACCTGATCTTTGTTGATGCGGGTCTGTTTGCCGTCGAGCTGTTCGAATTCGTAGAAACCGGAGTCCTTGTCAAACCGAGGCGTGTCGACGGCCTGGATTTCGCGACCGTCATTCAAGGTGATCACCGTAGGCGATGCGCAACCGGCGAGGGTTGCAAGGCCCAGTGCGAGCATGAAAGTGGCGAGGGTCCGTTGAATCATGAGTGTGTCTCCGAATAAGAATTCTTTGGTTGCCGGACTTGAGACGTGCACTGTCCGCGCAAGTTCCTGATGATTGTCAGTCTGACACAGTCTTATTACCGCTTAACAGTTCCGGCGTATTGAGGTTGGCCAGCCGAGGGTCCTTGTCGGGGCATTGCAGCGCGGTCGCACCGAGCGTGTGCATCAACCGGCCTGGGCTACGTTCACCCTCGATCCAGGCTTTTTCAAATGCTGCGCGGTGTACCAGGGGAATCACACACAACAACGGTTCCCAGTGGCCATCATGTCGCACCATCAGCGGCTTGTCCGGATGCAGGTTGGCGGTCTCGCGCATACTGCCGATCAACGTTGCATCAATGCCCGGAACGTCACAGGGCAGGACCAGCAGATGGGTATGGCGAGCAGCTTTCAGGCCTGCTCGAATACCCGCCAGAGGTCCGGGGAAGCCACCTTCATCATCGTGGACCAACTGGTCGGCGTAGGGTGCATACTTCTCAAGGTTGCGATTGCAGGAGATGATCAGGTCATCGGTCAGCGGGCGGGCTTTGCGGTGCAGATGCGCAATCAGGGGGGCGCCTTGCCAGTCCAGCAACCCTTTATCCTGACCCCCCATGCGTTGGCCGCGACCGCCCGCCAGGAGCAGAATGGAGCAGGGTGGCAATTGTGAATTCGAGGTCATGGCAGGTCTCCATGGGAGCGGCGAAAAAACGGAGCGCTGTGATATAACACCGGGCTGTTTCTCCTACAACTGGACGAGCCTATGAAAGCCAAGGCTGATGTACCTTTCGCACCGCTGAATATTGCAGTGCTGACTGTCAGCGATACCCGCACACTGGAAACCGACACCTCGGGCCAGCTCTTTGTCGACCGCTTGACCGCTGCCGGTCATTTCCTGGCAGCCCGGGTATTGCTCAAAGATGATCTCTACAAAATTCGCGCGCAAGTCGCCAACTGGATTGCCGACGATGTCGTGCAGGTTGTGCTGATCACCGGCGGAACCGGTTTTACCGGGCGCGACAGTACGCCGGAAGCCGTCAGTTGCCTGCTGGACAAACAGGTTGATGGATTTGGCGAGCTGTTCCGCCAGATCTCGGTTGCCGATATCGGCACCTCGACCGTTCAGTCCCGGACGTTGGCCGGCCTGGCCAACGGCACGCTGGTTTGCTGTTTGCCGGGCTCGACCAATGCCGTGCGCACCGGTTGGGACGGCATACTGGCCGAGCAGCTGGATTCGCGGCATCGCCCGTGCAATTTCGTGCCTCACCTGAAACAGGCTGCGCCTTGTGACTCCCGTGGGTAAGCCTGGCAAGACTGGCAGCCTGATGCCTGTCGAGCAGGCGCTGGCGCGCTTGCTGGAAATGGCCGAGACCTCAAGGATTGTCGAGCGTGAACGCTTGCCGTTGGCGCAGGTACAGGGGCGTGTATTGGCTGAAGATCTGGTGTCGACGCTGGATCTGCCACCCTGGCCCAACAGTGCCATGGACGGTTATGCCTTGCGTATGGCCGACTGGACGGGAGAGCCGTTGGTGGTCAGTCAGAAGGTGTTTGCCGGCCAGGCCCCCGAACCGTTGCAGCCAGGAACCTGTGCGCGCATTTTCACCGGGGCGCCTGTTCCCGCCGGTGCCGATTGCGTCGAGATGCAGGAAAACGCCGAGGTTCAGGCGGATGAGCGAGTACGTTTCACTGGAACCTTGGCCCAAGGCCAGAACATCCGTCCGCAAGGCCAGGAAACGACCGTCGGCGAGTTGATTCTGCCGGCAGGTACGCGGCTGGGGCCCATCGAGCAAGGATTGGCTGCCTCATTGGGGTGCGCTGAGCTGGAAGTCGTTCGCAAGGTGCGTGTGGCGGTGCTGTCCACTGGCGACGAATTGATTGAGCCGGGGCAGGCGCTGGGGCCGGGACAGATCTACAACAGCAACCGGGTGTTGTTATGTAGCTGGTTGCAGCGTTTGGGGTGTGAGGTCGTCGACGCGGGCATTCTTCCGGACAATCTGGAAACCACGCGTTCCCGATTGGGTGAGTTGAAGGATGTCGACCTGATCCTCTCCACCGGCGGCGTATCGGTGGGTGAAGCCGATTTTCTGGGCATCGCCTTGCGCGAAGAGGGTGAACTGACGCTGTGGAAGCTCGCCATCAAGCCTGGTAAACCGCTGACGTTCGGGCATTTTCGCGGCGTGCCGGTGATTGGCTTGCCGGGCAATCCGGCATCGACCCTCGTGACCTTTGCCTTGTTGACCAGACCCTATCTCCTGCGCCGTCAGGGTGTGAAAGAAGTTGAGCCGCTGAAGGTGCAGGTGCCGGCAGGGTTTAACTGGCTCCAGCCTGGTAATCGGCGTGAGTATTTGCGCGGACGGCTGGAAAACGGCAGGGCGACGATCTACAAAAACCAGAGTTCCGGTGTACTGCGTAGCGCTGCCTGGGCCGATGGACTGGTAGAAGTCCTTGAAGGTCGCACGCTGGTTCAGGGCGATGGCGTTTTTTTCATTCCGTTGAGCGAAGTCCTGGGCTGACAGATACAGCGGATTTGCCACACAAAACCCGGTTGATTGAACCGGGTTTTGTGTTGATGGCAACTCAATGCGCCAGAAACAATGAAATAACCTGTTCGAACCGGCTATTGGCGATCCAGCCAAGGAGGCCAAGGATCACGGCTGTGCCGCAGGCGGAGTAGGCAAGCCTGTGCTTGATGGATTTGACGTCACCCCGGACTTCGTCCATGTCCCTGCGTATGTACTTGAGGTGTGCTTCCAGCTCGGAGACGCGAGGTTCCATATCGATTTCTCCGGTGGCTTTTGTGCTGCTGCATTCAGCTCGATCGCCTGCACTTTTTACAATGGCCGGTGAATCGAGTTTTTGGCTTTGCATGGCACGTCCTTGTGATGTCCTGCGGTAACCCCAAAAGTCTACCAATTCAGATTCCCGGTCAATTGAGCCGATTCCTCACGTGTTGTAAGAAAATTCCTGCCATGTGAGGGATCAAGACTGTCCGACTGGAAATAATTCATTTTCTTGCGACTTTTGACGGGGGGGGCTTCGCGGTCAACATCTCCCGGATGCGATTCAAACCTGGGGTGAACTGATGGGCGATCGCAAGGCACTGTTGATTCTGCATGGTAAACAGGCACTCAACGAAGCAGTTCGCACGGCAGTCGAAAGCCGGCGTGAGTAAGGTTGGGAACTGCCTGTTCGAATGACCTGGGAAGCCGGCGATGCGCAGAGACTGGTGGGCGGGCGTCGTGCCCACAGGCACTGGTAGATGATGGTTTGCTGGATGTCGGTGTTTTGCCGGCACCGCAGGAAGTGGCCGGTACATTGAAAAACCTGCTGACCGAAGGCTTTGGCATCGACAGCATGTTTGTCCGGGCGCGCCTGCCCTGGGTCGAGATCAAGGTCTCGGAAGGGCTTTACATCAACCTTGATGGTGAACCGCTGGAAGGGGACAACCTGTGTTTCTCGATTCGCCCGGCGGCGTTACTCGTGCATCTGCCTGAGGATTCGCCGCTGTTACGTGCCTGTGAAGTGCCTAGTCATCAAGGCTGATGATTTGTTCGCGCACGGCAAACAGCACCAGGCCGGCCACATCGTAGATCTGCAAACGCTTCATGATCTGCGAACGGTGGGTTTCGACGGTCTTGACGCTCAGCCCCAGGCCATTGGCGATCTCTCGAGTGGATTTTCCGCGAACGATCAACCGCAGGATTTCCAGCTGACGCGCCGTCAGGTTATGCGAGTCGGCGGGTTCGGGTTGGTGCCTCTGGTTTCGGGTCAATGCCTGATTGATTACCGTGTGGGCAATGGCCGGACTCAGATAGCGCTCGTTGTTGCGCAAGGCCTCCAGTGCGTGCTCCAGTTCGGTCGCCGTGGTGTCCTTGAGCAGGTAGCCGTGGGCTCCGGACTCCAGCGCCTGCATGATGAGGGCCGGGTCGGTGTGCATCGATAGGATCAGGACCTTGCTCTGCGGGCGCACTCGCTTTAGCTGCTGCAAGGCTTCGAGGCCGCCGGTCTGGCGCATTGAAAGATCCAGCAGGACAATATCCGGGGACAGACGCCCGACCATTTCGAGCAACTGCGAGCCGTCATTGGCCTCGCCGATGACCGCATAGCCGGGCAGATCCATCACCAGGGCGCGCACGCCAGCCCTGATCAGCGAGTGGTCATCCACCAGTAGTAAATTACAAGTCAATGCAGAACCTTATTCGAACTGGCCCGTTCGAGCGCACGGGGCGCCCAGGGAAAAAGAGCTTCGATTTGAGTGCCTTTGCCCGGCTCGCTGGTAACGGTCAGTGTGCCGCCCAGTTGATCGATCCGTTCCGACATTCCGGCCATACCTCGTTGCCCTTCACGACCAGGATCGGTTG
Source organism: Pseudomonas sp. Pseusp3 (assembly GCF_047304225.1). Lineage (NCBI taxonomy): Bacteria > Pseudomonadati > Pseudomonadota > Gammaproteobacteria > Pseudomonadales > Pseudomonadaceae > Pseudomonas > Pseudomonas sp. Pseusp3. The sequence continues at coordinate 18,209 of NZ_JBGLYV010000019.1, forward strand.
CGGGCGAGAAGCCCTGACCGTCATCGCTGATCTGCAACTTCAGGCCTTGGGGCAGGCGTTGCAGGCATACCAGCAGGTTCTTGGCCTGGGCATGTCGCAGGATGTTGGTGACCGCTTCCTGAGTGATACGGAACGCTGCCACGGCCATTTCCTCCGGTATGCCGGTCAGGCGTTGCTGGCATTCCAGGCTCCAGTGCACCGGCGTGTTGGCCAGGGTCTTGAGCAAGTGTGCCCGCAGACTGGCTTCCAGCCCGAGGCTGGTCAACTGCCGGGGGTTGAGAATGGCGGATACGTCACGAACTTTTGTCAGGGTTTCTTCCAGCGTGTCGCAGAGGACCGAGCATTGCCCCTGAAGTTCTTCGGGCATCCGGCGTTTGAGCCAGTCACTTTGCAGTTTTGCGGCGGTCAGCAATTGGCCGATGTCGTCATGCAGTTCCCGGCTCAGTCGGTGACGCTCGTTTTCCTGAACCTGTAACAACCGGTCGGCCAGTTCCTGAGGCTGGAATTTGATGGATTTGCGCGAGAGGCGGTACTGCACAGCAACACTGGTCAGCGCAGCAATGTCGAGTGCCAGCAATGACAGAGGCAAAGGGATAGACAAGCCATAGACCAGCAAACTGCCGAGCGTCGAGCAGGCGCATAACAACAGCGTGAATGTACGCGCATTTTCTCGGGACGGTGGCCACATGGCGATTGACTTGAGGCTGGCGTGCATAACGGATGGAGCCAATGGATGTTCGCTGCGGGCTGACCGGTCATGCTGGCTGACAGGCCCCTGTTTTTTAATGTGGAGCGTCGACTTCAACGGGATGTACTTTTTGTTGGAGACTTCAGCTCCGGACTGGAGCGAGCTGTGTCCGGCCGCAACCACACTGCCATTAATTGGCGTCAACTAATAGGCGGCATAGTAGCACTTAAGATACCGTTGGTCGCGTCTGTATATATGTCCGAAAAGTCAGGAATCCAGCCATTTGGACGATGGTTCCATAATGGAGCAAGTTGGCTGTTGCCGTCGCAAAATACCGACTGTCCCTGGTTTTTTATTGAGACCAGGCAATACCCCGGTCAAGACAGGCGCGCAATTGTCGATGGGCAAATAGTGGTTGTTAAAGCATGTCGCTTATAGCTATGAGATATTAAATTGCGACATGTGCGCACTCAAGTTACAGCGCGGTATTGATAACCAAAACACACCATACGGCATGATTTGGCAAGTTCAGGCCTGTCGTTCCGAATAGGATACGAGGCTGAACGGTCTGGAGTTGACCGGTGGTTGATATCGGCTTTGTCCGACCTGAAAGGCAAAAGCTTCGATAAGGGTAACTTGCTCGCTGTCGTCGAGACTGAGCTGTCCGGTGGTCTGGTCGATGAGTTCGAGTTGCCAGGCAATCAGGGTCAGGCAGTCTTTGAGGGCGCTCAGTGCCTCGTCGTGCAGGCTCATCGTGTGTTGTGCGTGGTTGAGCAGGCCATGAATATGCAGGGAAAACTCAGACACGGCCGCCAACGCCAGGGCATCGGCCTTGTTGGCCAGCTTGAGCAGTGTGCTGAGCATGCAGTCGATGGCGTCCTTGTCATTGCTGATCAGCTGTAGATGACTCAGGCATTCCTCGGTTTTGGCCAGGAGTGTTTCAGCCTCGACGAGAAACTCCGGGAGCCGTCGGGCCCACTCTTTACGGTCGTTCGGCATACTTATCTCCACAACGTCATGTCAAATGAGGGGATATCGTGCGTGTCGACGAGGGCGGTCGGGACCCCGGCATTGCCGAGTCGTCGGGTGAACGAGCTTCGGCTGGCCCGGAGGCAGGCTGGGGAACACGAGAGGGTGGTTGGCCACTTACTTGCGATCGCACACAAAAGCCTGACTCCGTTCATGCAATGAGAATGGCGTCACATTAATGGCTATTGGATATTGCGAATATCAGGTTGCACCTGATTGTTGATAGGGGAATCCCTTACGCAGCGGAACCTTTCGCTAGAACCATGGTCGCGTGGCGCTGAAGTGCGGCAGATGTAATCACGGCGCCAGTAAAGCATGATGTTAATGTGACATCAATGCCTTGGCGTGGCATTTCGGAGAGGGTCAAGCTTCGGCAAAAACAGCCGATAACCTTCTTTAGTGAATTCATCCGAACAAGACCAGGAGTCATTGATGGCCGGCATTCTCGACACGGTAGACCAACGCACGCAACTGGTGGGTGAGAATCGCCTGGAAATTCTCATGTTCCGGCTCGCCGGACGGCAATTGTTCGCAATCAACGTCTTTAAAGTACAGGAAGTCTTGCAGCTGCCAAAGTTGACGCTGATGCCGCAGCGCCACCCTTTCGTGTGCGGCGTGGTCAACCTGCGTGGCCAGACCCTGCCGGTGATCGACCTGTCCCAGGCCATTGGCATGCGCCCATTGGTGCCGGGGCCTGGCAGCACGATTATCGTCACCGAGTACAACCGTTCGGTTCAGGCCTTCCTGGTCGGTGGCGTGGACCGGATCGTCAACATGAACTGGGAAGCCATCCTGCCGCCACCGAGCAGCGCCGGGCGCCAGCACTACCTGACAGCCATCAGCAAAGTCGACGACCAACTGGTGGAAATCATCGACGTCGAAAAAGTCCTGGCCGAAATCGTCCCGTACAACGCCAAAGTCTCCCGTGACAAGCTCGAGGATCCGGTACTGGAACGCGCCCGTGGCCGTGAGGTGCTGCTGGTGGATGACTCGAACGTGGCCCTGGCGCAATTGCGCGATACCTTGGGACAGTTGGGCGTGAAGATGCACATCGCCAGCGACGGATTGAAGGCCTTGAACATGCTCAAGGCCTGGGCCGATACCGGCGTGGACATGACCGAAAAACTGCTGATGGTTTTCACCGATGCGGAAATGCCGGAAATGGATGGCTATCGCCTGACCACCGAAATTCGCAACGATCCACGCCTGCGTGGCTTGTACGTGGTGCTGCACACCTCGCTGTCCGGCAGCTTCAACGACTCGATGGTGAAAAAGGTCGGCTGCGACAATTTCCTCTCCAAATTCCAGCCGGACAAACTCGTCGACGTAGTGCGCCAGCGCCTGATGCTCGACGAAGTACCGGCCTGATCAGACCACCGTCAACCTGTAGGAGCGAGCTTGCTCGCGATGGTCTTGAACGATAACGCGTAAAACCAGATGCCCAGCGGCGTCCTTGGGTTTTTCGCGAGCGAGCTCGCTCCTACAGGGTTTTTTGCACTTTGATTCGCTGACCAAGCTCGTATAGGGTGGCATTTTTGCCCACAGGGAGCTGGCCATGTTGCGTCTGAGCGCGCTTTATCGTTATCCGTTGAAATCCGGCAAGGGCGAGGTCTTGCAGCAAGTCGGCCTCGACAAGCTGGGGCTGGACGGCGATCGCCGCTGGATGCTGGTGGACGAGGCCAGCGGGCGCTTCCTGACCCAGCGGGCGGTGGCGCAGATGAGCCAGTTGTCGGCACTGTGGAATGCCGAAGGCGGCTTGACCCTCAGTGCGCCTGGTCATTCGCCGATCGACATTGCCCTGCCCGGCAGTGATGCAGAACTGCGTGGCGTGACGATCTGGCGCGACACCTTGCGTGTACCCGATGCTGGCGACGAGGCAGGTGCCTGGGTCAGTGAGTTCATCGGAAAACCGACGCGTCTGGCGCAAGTGCCACTGGAGCGTGCGCGTACGACCGAGGCCGGTTACGGCAAGGACGACGATCAGGTGGCGTTCGCCGACGGCTTCCCGCTGCTGCTGATCGGCCAGGCATCGCTGGAAGACCTGTCGCGGCGAGTCGGTCGCCCGCTGGAGATGCTGCGCTTCCGGCCAAACCTGGTGATCGAAGGCAGTGAAGCGTTCGCCGAGGACGGCTGGAAGCGTATCCGTATCGGCGAGGTCGAGTTCCGCGTGGTCAAGTCGTGCTCGCGCTGCATCCTCACGACCATCGACCCGCAAACCGGCGAACGTAGCGAAGATCGCGAACCGTTGGCGACCTTGCAGAAGTACCGTGCCGAGGCTGATGGTGCGATGTTCGGGCAGAATCTGGTCAATGACGGCAATGGACGGCTGGAAGTCGGTATGCCGGTGACCGTTCTCGAGTAAAAACCCGTGAATGAAAAATGCCCGTGTCCAGGAACACGGGCATTTTTTTTCGCTGTAAAAACGCGGGATTTTAGCCGCGGTATTCGCACAGGTAAGCGGTGTCGACGGCCACTTTCAGCTGGAACTTGCTGTTGGCCGGCACGTTGAACTGGCTGCCGGCGGCGAAGGTTTCCCAGTCGCTGCTGTCTGGCAGTTTGACGGTCAATGCGCCGCTGACCACGTGCATGATTTCACGCTGGCTGGTGCCGAATTCGTACTCGCCCGGAGCCATGACGCCGATGGTTGCCGGACCTTCTGCGGTGCCAAAGGCGATCGACTTGACGGTGCCGTCGAAGTACTCGTTGACTTTAAACATTGGCGATTCCTCGAAAAGGGCTAAAAAGGGCCGGCCAGTATGCACAAGGGGGCCGATGCCGTCACCTCTCCAGAGGGGGGAGAATCTGCGGTAACAGGCGCGCCGTATTACGCGCATCTTCCAGGGCCCGGTGTTGCTGCCCGGTAAATTGCAGGCCTGCAAGTTGCAGCGCGCCGTTGAGCCCCAGCGGGCGCTCCAGGCGGCGGGCTTTGGCAAAGCGCTGTTTGAGGTTGATATGCGGTGTACGGCTCAGGACGCTGTCGAGTTGCAGGCGCTGCCATTCCTGAAGGAACTGCTGGCGATCGTAATCACCCCAGCTGACCCAGCTTTCCAGGGATGAATATTGTCCCAGCCATTGTTCGAATGAGGGCCAGATCTCGCTCAGTGTCTGGGCCGAATCGACATCGGCCTGGGTGATGTGCGTCAGCTCCCGACAAAACGGTGTAAGCAGCGGCCGTCGCAGTGGCCGCACAAAGCACTGGAAGTGATCCACTTCGCGCCCTTTGCGGTCCACCAGGGTGGCGCCGATTTCAATGATTTCCATATCTGTTACGGGCCAACCACCCTCATCGGTGGTGGCCTCCAGATCAATGACCAGCCAGTGAGGCATTGCAGGGTTCCTGGTATCCGCGTCCTGTAGGGTTTGAGCGTAGCCAAACCCGACGGTTCCGCCTAGCGGCTTATTCGACCTCCAACAGAATCTGCCGGTTTTTCACCTGATCCCCGACTTTGACTTGCAGGCGTTTGAGCACACCGTCGATGCCCGATTTCAACGGGTGCTCCATTTTCATCGCCTCCAGTACCACCAGCAACTGGCCCTGGGTGACCGGGCTGCCTTCGTTGACCAGCACGTCGACAATCGCCCCGTCCATCGGTGCCTTGAGGGTGCCGGAGCTTACATTGGTCACGCTGCAGACCGGCGCCTGGGTGCGATCCACGAACTGCAGGCTGCCGGGCCGGGTAAACAGCCAGAGACGCCCGGTCTCCAGGCGGTAAGCGTGGCGCTGGCGGATGCCTTCGATTTCGAGGGTGGCCCAGCGTCCGTCGCAGTGGATGATCTTCAGTTCGAGGTTGTGCCCGGCGACCTGAATGCGCAACGGCTCGCCCGGGATGGCCTGCAACCCGACCGGCCAATCCTGGTCCTCAAGGCCGATGCGATAGTGCAGTGGAACACTGGCGTTGTTGCGCCAACCGCAAAGCGGGGCCGGATGAGCCTGCGCTTGAGCCTGATAGAAGAGGGCGGTCGCGATGGCCAGGTGTTGTGCGCCTGGGGCATGGGACCGCAGGCAGGCATGCTCGGAAAAGTGCTGCGCGATGAACCCGGTGCTGAAATCCGCGCAGGCGAACTGTGGGTGATCCAGCAAACTGGCGAGCAAGCGCTGATTGCTTTGCACGCCCAGCAGCACACTGTCTTGCACCGCCCGCAGCAATTTGCGCCGGGCTTCTTCGCGGGTGGCGCCGTGGGCAATGAGCTTGCCGAGCATCGGGTCGTAGAACGGGCTGATGACCTGGCCTTCAATCAGGCCGTGGTCGATCCGCACGCCGTCCTGCAATCCCGGTTCCCAGGCCACGACGTGCCCGGTTTGCGGCAGGAAACCCTGAGCCGGATCTTCGGCATACAGGCGCACTTCCATGGCGTGCCCATGGAGCTGCACCTGCTCCTGACGCAATGGCAGCGGTTGCCCCTCGGCGATGTGCAGCTGCCAGGCCACCAGGTCCAGCCCGGTGATCAGTTCGGTAACCGGGTGTTCCACTTGCAACCGGGTGTTCATTTCCAGGAAGTAAAACTGCCCGCGCGCATCCAGCAAAAACTCCACGGTGCCCGCGCCGACGTATTGCACTGCCCGCCCGGCCTTGAGCGCCGCTTCGCCCATGGCCTGGCGCAGTTCAGGCGTCATCACCGGGCAGGGTGCTTCTTCGATGACTTTCTGATGCCGGCGCTGTACCGAACAATCGCGCTCGCCGAGGTAAATCAGGTTGCCGTGGCGGTCGCCGAACAGTTGAACCTCGACATGACGTGGTTCGACCAGTGCCTGTTCGAGAATCAGTTCGCTGCTGCCAAAACCGTTCAGGGCTTCGGAGCGCGCGGTACGGATCTGCTCCAGCAAATGGCCGGCGTCGTGCACCAGGCGCATACCGCGTCCACCGCCGCCAGCGCTGGCTTTGATCATCAACGGATAGCCGATGCGCCCGGCTTCGCGGCTCAGGGTCGCGTCGTCCTGCCCGTCGCCTTGATAACCATCGATGCAGGGCACGCCGGCTTCGATCATGGCGATCTTCGAAAGGCGCTTGCTGCCCATCAATTCGATTGCCTCGGGGCTGGGGCCGATGAAGGTGATGCCGGCGTCCTGGCAAGCGCGGGCAAACCCGGCGTTTTCCGAGAGGAAGCCGTAGCCCGGATGGATCGCATCCGCGCCCGTACGCCGGGCTGCGTCGAGGATGGCCGGGATATTCAAATAAGACTGTTGCACCGCGGCCGGCCCGATGTTGACTGCCTCGTCGGCCATCTGCACGTGCAATGCGTCGGCGTCGGCGTCGCTGAATACGGCGACCGTGCGATAGCCCAGCGCCTGGGCCGTGCGCTGGATGCGACAGGCAATTTCACCGCGGTTGGCGATGAGGATTTTTTTGAGTCCGGGCATGGGTTGGCTCTCTGTATTTTGCTGTGTCTGGTCGGGCCTCATCGCGAGCAAGCCCGCTCCCACATTTGAAATGCGTTCCAATGTGGGAGCGGGCTTGCTCGCGAAGCTTTTAAGAGGCCCACCCCGGTTTGCGTTTCTGCACGAAAGCCATCGTTCCCTCGACGCCTTCGGCCCCGGTCACCGCTTCGCCGAACCATTCGGCTGCCTGATCCAGCAGGGCATCCGACGGTTGTCCGGCACTCGCCAGCAGGAGTTTCTTGGTCATCGCATTCGCTTCGGGCGCACAACACAACACATGCGCCAACACCTCATCGAGACGTTCAGCCAGGGCCTGCGGATCATGCTCGACAAAATGCACCAGCCCCATGCGCCGTGCCTGGTGGCCATCAAAACGCGCCGCGGTCAGGGCCAGGCGCCGGGCTTCGGTCAGGCCGATGCGCTGGACCACGAATGGCGCGATTTGCGCCGGCAGCAGGCCGAGGCTGGTTTCCGGCAGGCCGAACTGCGCCTGATGATCGGCCAAAGCGATATCGCTGACACAGGCCAGGCCGAAACCACCGCCGAGCACCGCGCCTTGCAGCACCGTGATCACCACTTGCGGAGCCTGTTGCACCTCTTGCAGCAGTGCACCGAATACCCGATTCAAGTCGCGGTGCGCGCTCGAACCCTGGGCACGGGCACTGGCCATGTCCTTGAGATCGCCGCCGGCGCAGAAGTGGCCGCCGGCACCGCCGATCACCAGCGCCCGAACGCCTCGGTCATCGCGCACGGCTGCCAGTACCGAGCGCAACTCGCTGACCATCTGCAAGCTCATCGCGTTGCGGCTGTCCGGGCGATTGAGGGTGATGTGCAACACGCCGCTGTGCAGTTCCAGCAGCAAGGTCTGGCATGCCGGCAGGCTGCTCATTTGTTTTTCCCCGGCAGAATGCCCATCAGTTTGCAGATGATCCCCAGCATGATTTCGTCGGCACCGCCGCCAATCGATACCAGCCGGACATCGCGGTAGGCCCGGGCCACCGGGTTGTCCCACATGAAGCCCATGCCGCCCCAATATTGCAGGCAACTGTCGCTGACTTCGCGCCCCAGCCGCCCGGCCTTGAGCTTGGCCATGGACGCCAGGCGCGTCACGTCCTGGCCTTTGACGTATTGCTCGGTGGCCTGATAGACCAGCGCCCGCAGGCATTCGATCTCGGTTTGCAGTTCAGCCAGGCGGAAGTGGATCACCTGATTGTCGATCAGCGCATTGCCGAAGGTTTTGCGCTCCTTGCAGTATTCGATGGTGCTGTCGACACAGTACTCCAGGCCCTTGATCATGTTGGCCGCACCGAACAGGCGCTCCTCCTGGAACTGCAGCATCTGCATCATGAACCCCGCGCCTTCATGACCGATGCGGTTGCGCTGCGGTACACGCACATTGTCGAAAAACACCTGGGCGGTTTCCGAGCTGCGCATGCCGAGCTTGTCCAGGTGTGAACTCAAGCTGATGCCCGGAGTGTTCATCGGCACCATGATCAGCGATTTGTTGATGTGCGGTTTGTCGTCCGAGGTGTTGGCCAGCAGGCAGATGAAGTCGGCGCTCGGCGAGTTGGTGATCCACATCTTGCTGCCGTTGATCACGTAGTCGTCGCCGTCCTTGCGCGCCGTGGTTTTCAGCCCGGCGACGTCGGAGCCGGCGCCGACTTCGGAGACGCCGATGCAGCCGACCTGCTCACCGCTGATGGCCGGGCGCAGGAATTCCTCGCGCAGTTCATCGGAACCGAAACGTGCCAACGCAGGCGTGCACATGTCAGTCTGCACGCCGATGGACATCGGAATGCCGCCGCAATGGATGGTGCCGAACTCTTCGGCCGCGACGATCGAATAGCTGTAGTCGAGCCCCATGCCGCCGAATTTCTCCGGTTTCGAAATGCCCAGCAAGCCGAGGTCGCCGGCCTTGCGGAAGATTTCGTGGATGGGGAAACGCCCGGCCTTTTCCCATTCCTCGACGTGCGGGTTGATTTCGTGCTCGACGAATTGGCGCACGGTGCGGCGCAGTGCTTCGTGTTCCTGGGTGAAGATCATTTTTATTGTTCTCCTGATAGTCGGCTTAGAACCGCGCCACACCGAAACTGTTGGCCTGCAATGGCCGCACCTCGGCCTCGTGACAGATATCCAGCAAGTAACCCAGCAACGTCCGGGTATCGCGCGGGTCGATCAAACCATCGTCCCAGAGGTTGGCGCTGCCATAGAGCGCCGTGGACTGGCTGTCGAGTTTCTGCGCGGTGACCTGTTCCAGCATGTCGAGCATTTTCGGATCGGGCACCAGGCCGTCCTTGGCCTGTTTGGCCTCGGTGACGATGCGCAGCACCTTGCCCGCTTGCGCGCCGCCCATCACTGCTGTGCGGCTGTTGGGCCAGGCGAAGATGAATCGCGGGTCGAGGCCGCGGCCGCACATTGCATAGTTGCCGGCGCCATAGGAGCCACCGACGACGATGGTCAGTTTCGGCACGCGGGCGTTGGCCACCGCTTGAATCATCTTCGCGCCGTGCTTGATCACGCCTTGTTGTTCCGACTCGGTGCCGACCATGAACCCGGTGGTGTTGTGGAAAAACAGCAACGGCGTCTGGCTCTGATCGCACAGCTGGATGAACTGAGCGGCCTTGCTCGCGCCTTTTGGCGTGATGGGGCCGTTGTTGCCGATGAAGCCGCAGGCGCGCCCCTGAATTTTCAGGTGACCGCAGACGGTCTGCTGATCGAACTCGCCCTTGAATTCAAGAAAGTTCGAAGCGTCGGCGAGACGGGCGATGATTTCGCGTACGTCGTAGGGTTTTTTCGGGTCATCCGGGATCAGGCCCAGCAGTTCGTCGATGGGGTAGAGCGGCTCCTCCCAGCGACGTTCGGGGAGTCGGGGCAACTGCTCGTTCCACGGCAGCAGGCTGACAATCTCGCGTACCTGGCGCACACCGTCGGCATCGTTTTCAGCCAGGTATTCGGCGGTACCGGCGGTTTGTGCGTGCATCTCGGCGCCGCCCAACTCTTCATCGGTGGCGACTTCGCCGGTGGCGGCCTTGAGCAGTGGCGGGCCGGCGAGAAACAGCTTGGCCTTGCCGCGCACCACCACTACGTAATCCGACAAGCCCGGCTGATAGGCACCGCCCGCCGTGGCCGAACCGTGGACCACGGTGACCTGCGGCAAGCCCATGGCCGACATCCGCGCCTGATTGGCAAAGCTGCGCGCGCCTTCGACGAAAATTTCCGCCGCGTAATTGAGGTTGGCGCCGCCACTTTCGGCGAGGGTGATCACCGGCAGTTTGTTTTCCATGGCGATCTGTTGCAGGCGCAGGGATTTTTTCAAACCGCTGGGGGAAATGGTCCCGCCCTTGATTGCGCTGTTGTTCGCCACCACCAGCACGCGCACGCCGCAGACATAGCCGATGCCGGCGATCAAGCCGCCACCGGCGGAGCTGCCGTCCTTATCGTCGTGCAGCTTGTAGCCGGCCAGGCTCGCCAGTTCGAGAAACGGCGCACCGGGGTCCAGCAGCAGGTTGAGGCGCTCGCGGGGTAACAACTGACCGCGTTTTTCGAACCTGGGTTTGGCTTCGGCAGCCTTGTTCAGCAAGTTCTGTTCGAGCGCGCGCACTTGTTCGATGGCGCCAAGCATCGCCGCACGGTTGCGGGCGAACTGCTCGCTGTGGGGATCGAGTTGCGACTGAATCACCGGCATGGGTTATTCCTTGTCCTTCAACACGTCTGGTATGTAGGCGCGGTGGAAGCCGTTGTACGACTCGCTGTTGGTAGCCTTGTGGATAGGCCAGGCGCGCCCGCCGAGACTGGCGGCACCGTCGATGCGCAAGGTGCTGCCGCTGACGAACGCCGCTGCCGGGCTGAGCAGGAAAACAATCGCCGCGCTGACCTCCGATTCGGTGCCGATGCGCTTGAGTGGTACGTGTTCGCGCAAGGTCGGAATCACCGCCTTGAAGGCGCCTTCGTAGGTGTCCATGCCGCTGGAGGCAATCCAGCCCGGCGCCACGGCGTTGACCCGCACTCCGGCATGGCCCCATTCGTACGCGGCGGTCTTGGTCAGGTTGTCCATGCCCGAACGCGCCGCGCCGGAGTGACCCATGCCGGGCATGCCCCCCCACATGTCGGCGAGCATGTTGACGATGGCGCCGCCGTGCTTGCTCATGGACTGGTTGAACACTTCCCGGGCCATCAGGAACCCGCCCACCAGATTGGTGCGCATCACGGTTTCGAAACCCTTCTGATTGATCGAGGCCAAGGGTGACGGATACTGCCCGCCCGCATTGTTGACCAGGCCATGAATGGGGCCATGCTTGCGGATCAATTCGCTGACCAGGTGCTGCACCGGTTCTTCCTCGCGGATGTCGCACACCGCCCAATCGGCCGTGCCGCCGTCTTCGGCAATCTCTGCGGCAACGGTTTTGAGCTTGTCGGCCTTGCGCCCGACCAGCAGCACATGGGCGCCGAGGGCTGCCAGTTCATGGGCGGTGCAGCGGCCAATGCCACTGCCACCACCGGTGACGATGATGTTTTGGCCGGCAAACAGATCGGCTCTGAAAATCGAATCGTAGGTCATGGCGGCGATCCTCTAGTTGAACTGGTCGGCGATGCGTTGCGGCACCGGGATCTGGATTTCCAGCAGTTGCTGGGCGAAGGCTTTGCCTTGCGGATCGATCCGCAGGCTGGCGACACCGCCGCCGCCGAGGGCGTTTTCCAGCAGGAAATTCAGGCTGTGGCTGGCGGGCAAGTACCAGCGTTCAACCCGTCCGTGGATTGGATCGAGGACGTGGCCCATCCAGTCGACGATCACTTCAGGGGTCAACGCTTCGGCGATCCATGGCAGGAATTCGGGCTCGCGGGCCATGACGCCGATGTTGCTGTGGTTGCCCTTGTCGCCAGAACGGGCAACCGCCAGTTTGACCAGGGCCACGCTGGCGTCGGCCAGGCCATTCGGTTTCGGTGGCGCGAGCAGGGCTGGCAGGTCCAGCGGGTCGAGCACATCGAGCGCGGGCAGGGCACACGGGTGGCGCTGACCCATGAAATCAATGTCCAGCGTGCAGGCGGTTTTGTCGATCAGGAATGAGAACAGCCGGATCAGCGGATACACCGTCGGCCGGCCACCGACAATGCCGGTCAGCCCTGGCGCCATGCCGGTGGCGGCCTGGGCGATCTCCCGGGAGAACACGACCAATGCCTCCTTGTCCGGATGGCGCACCGCGAGTTTGATCACCACTTCGCGGCTGTCCTGACGCTGGCCATGGGGGCCATAGGTGGCCTCGCTGCCCAGCAACTCGACATTCACCTCGCTGTACGGTGCCCAGCCGCGTTGGCGGAACATTTCCGAGGTCTTGTTGATGATCGCCGCGCTGACTCGTCGCGCCTTGTCGACGGCATCGATGCCGGCAATCAGGCAACTGGCGGTGCAGCGAAAACCATCGGGGTACGTGGCGCTGACCTTGTATTGAGCCGTCGGCGGCAGGCCTTTGGCGCCGTGCACCTGTACCGCGTTCCGGCCTTGTTGCAGCAGTTTGACCTGAGTGAAATCGCACACCACGTCGGGCAACAGATAGGCGCGCGGGTCACCGATTTCGTACAGCATCTGTTCGCCCACCGTCAGCGGCGTGACCAGCCCGCCGGTGCCTTCGGGTTTGCTGACGATGAACTGGCTGTCGGCGCTGACTTCGACGATGGGAAAACCAATGTGTTCGTAGTCGGGCACGTCGCGCCAATCGGTGAAGTTGCCGCCCGTGCACTGCGCGCCGCATTCGATGATGTGCCCGGCCAGCGCCGCCTGGGCGAGCTTGTCGTAGTCGTGCCACGACCAGCCGAACTCATGCACCAGCGCTGCGCTGACCACCGCACTGTCGACCACGCGCCCGGTGATCACGATGTCCGCGCCCAGACGCAGGGCTTCGACGATGCCGGGTGCGCCGAGGTAGGCATTGGTCGAGACGCACATCGGTGGCAGTGGCGCGCCGCTGAACATTTCATGAATGCCCAGGCTGCCCAGTTGTTTGAATTGCGGTTGCAGGTCATCACCCAGCAGCACGGCGATCTTCAAGGCCACCCCGGCCTTGTCGCAGGCCGCTTGCAGGGCGGCGGCGCAGGCCTGGGGATTAACGCCCCCGGCATTACTGACGACCCGGATGTTGCGCTGCGCGAGCTGCGGCAGCAAGGGGGCGAGCACTTCGATGAAGTCGCCCGCATAGCCGGCCTGGGGATCTTTCATCCGCGCGCCGGCCATGATCGACAGGGTGATTTCGGCCAGGTAATCGAAGACCAGATAGTCCAGATGCCCGTGTTCCACGAGTTGCGCGGCAGCGGTCGAGGTATCGCCCCAGAAGGCGCTGGCGCAACCGATGCGAATTGTTTTGGGCGCAGTCCATTCCATAGCCACCTCCAGCCGAAGTGCGTTGACATTACCAAGCAAGCGCTTGGTTTGTAAATGACTTGATTTTCTTCTGCCCAAGCGCTTGCTTGGTGCCATCCGTCAGCTTAAATTGCCGGCGCAACTCCGGTGTTTTCGGGGGATCGGCGTTATTGATAGATCGACTGTAGGAGAGAACGGGTGGACGAGCAAAAAGCCCTGAGGGTCATGCGCGAATTGGTCAACGACGGCCAATTGACCGACCCGGACAGCGCCCGTGGCAAGCTGCTGCAAGTGGCGGCCCACCTGTTCCGCAATAAAGGCTATGAACGCACGACCGTGCGCGATCTGGCCGGCGCCGTGGGCATTCAGTCCGGGAGCATTTTCCACCACTTCAAAAGCAAGGACGAAATCCTGCGCGCCGTGATGGAAGAAACCATTCGCTACAACACCGCGCTGATGCGTGCGGCCATCGCCGACGCCGGCAATGTTCGCGAGCGGGTGCTGGCGCTGATCCGCTGTGAATTGCAGTCGATCATGGGTGGCAGCGGCGAGGCCATGGCGGTGCTGGTCTACGAATGGCGCTCGCTGTCCGAAGAGGGCCAGGCCAGGGTCCTGGCGCTGCGCGATATCTATGAAGACATCTGGCTGCAAGTACTGGGCGAAGCCAAGGCCGCCGGGTTTATCCGCGGCGATGTGTTCATCACGCGGCGGTTCCTGACCGGCGCATTGTCATGGACCACCACCTGGTTTCGCGCCGGGGGCAGCATGACCCTCGATCAGTTGGCCGATGAGGCGTTGATTCTGGTGCTGGAAGACCGGTAATAAAGTGGTGTTGGCCAACTTTAAACTGGCTAACTGGACGAAACCGCCTAGCTTGATAGCATTGATGCCGTTTTATTGGGGAGTGGGGTTATTTTGATGGGTTCGCCAATTCGAAAAGCCTCGCGGCTTTTGCTGGCAATGCTTGCAGCGTCAGCGATGGTGCCGTCCCAGGCTGCACAACTGGTGCGCATTGGTGCCGCGCACTTTCCTCCCTACACCGTGCGCCCGGAATCCGGGATCGATACCGGGTTGCTGCCGCAACTGGTCGAGGCGATGAACGCATCGCAAAGCGACTACCAGTTTGTCCTGGTGCCCACTTCCATTCCCCGGCGCTTCGGTGACTTCAAGCAGGGCCGGGTCGACATGGCCATCTTCGAAAACCCGGCCTGGGGTTGGAAAGACATTCCCCATACCGCCGTCGACATGGGGCTGGAGGACGCCGAGATTTTTGTCGCGCAACGCCTGCCCGATCGGCAGCAGAGCTATTTCGCCGACCTGGGCGGCAAGCGTCTGGCACTGTTCAGCGGCTATCACTACGAGTTCGCCAACTTCAATGCCGATCCCAAGTACCTGGAGAAAAACTACAACGCCACGCTGACCTATTCCCATGACAGCAATCTGCTGATGGTGTTGCGCGGCCGGGCCGACATTGCCCTGGTCACGCGTTCGTACCTGAGCGACTACTTCCTGCGCAATGAAAAAGTTGCCAGCGAGTTGCTGGCGTCCCAACGCATCGATCAGGTCTATCACCATTACGCCATCCTGCGCCCGACGGCTCCCATCAGCGGCGAGGCATTCGCCAGGGTGCTGCAAGGCTTGCGGGACAACGGCCAGATGCTGAAGATTTTCGATCCGTACAAGATTGCGCTTGTGCCGGTCCCGCACAACGAACCGGCACCACAAGTCGCCAATTGATGGTCTTTTCCTAAATTTCCCGCTGTGGCTGACGTCACCTCGTTGAACTGTCGACGATTATCGTGAGCCCGACCCATGTCCAATCTGAATGACCTGACTGCCCTGTGTCTGCCGACAGGCAGTCGTCTTGCCGCTGATGAAACGCAAAGCCACCTGAGCCTCAGCCTGGAAGGGCAACCATTGCTCACCCTGCGGTTGATTCGTGGCCCCGAGTTGCACGTGCAATTGCCAGAGCGTTCAAGTTGCCCTGAAGGGCAAGCGTTGTGGGCGGCCTGTTACTGGCTGTTCGCTCGCAACCCCGACTGTCAGCGCCTGATCTGGCAACTGCAGGAAGTGCCGAACGAAGCCGTGTCCAGCGGCTTGCTGATTGCGACCCCCATCAGCGGCCAGTATCACTGCGAGCGCACCTTGTTCTGGCAGTTGCCGCAGCCGTGGCTGAGGCATTCCCTGACCGGCAGCTACCCACAGCAAATGGTCATCACCGACGGCAAACGTCATCCTCGACGACCGGTGAAACCCCGGGGTGAAGTGTATCGACGCTTCGATGCGCGGCTGGGGGCCTGGGTTTCCCTGCGCACTCTGGACATCGAGCAGGACCTGGCACGCTTCAACCGATGGCAGAACAGCCCGCGCGTCGCGAGTTTCTGGCAGGAGGAGGGCAGCCTCGAACAGCATCGCCAATATCTGAGCAAACTTGAGGCTGACCCGCACGCCCTGACCTTGATCGGGTGTTTCGACGATCGGCCGTTCGCTTACTTCGAAGCCTACTGGGTCAAGGAAGATCGCATCGCACCGTTCTATGAGGCCAACGATTACGACCGTGGCATTCACATGCTGGTGGGCGAAGAAAATCATCGCGGTCCGCACAAGGTGGCGAGCTGGTTATCGGCGCTGGTGCATTACCTGTTTCTCGATGATCCGCGCACGCAACGCGTGGTTGCCGAGCCGCGTGCCGATAACGCGAAGATGATCGGGTATATGCAGGACCAATGCTTTCACTGCGAGAAAGAGTTCGACTTCCCGCACAAACGCGCGGCCTTGATGGTGTTGGGGCGGGAGCGGTTTTTTGATCGGTGCCGGTTGGCCTGATGTTCAAGGCTCAAGTGCTTCTTTTATCTTGAGTCCGCTTTCGCGAGCAAGCCCGCTCCCACAGGTTCCTGCGAACACAGGTCAAATGTGGGAGCGCGAAGGGCGCGACACGGATTTCAGCTCTTAATGCCGAGCAGCCGCATCCCCACGCTTGCCCGACACCTTGCGGCAGTGCACCAGCGCATCACGGATCATGAAGTTCACCAGGGTCGGCGAGACGCCGAGTTCCCTGGCGATGTCTTTTTGCGGTACGCCGTGCAGGCGATACATCTCGAAGGCGTAGCGGGTGCGGCTCGGCAACTCGGTCAACGCATCGGCGATGTGCTCCAGCGTCGAGAAATTGATGTGCGACGTTTCCGGTGACGCTCCCTGGATCACCACATTCAGTCCTTCCTCTTCAGGACCGGAATATTTCTGCTCCAGCGCCTGCTTGCGGTAATGGTCGATCGCCAGGTTGCGCACGATCTGGAACAGATAGCTGAGCTGAGCCTTGATCGAACTGGTGATGGGTGGGGCCGATTGCAGCCGGAAGAATGCGTCCTGCACAACATCTTCGGCACGCGAGCGGCAACCGGTAATTCTGGCGGCGATCTTCACCAGAATCAGTCGATTGTCGACGAATGCCTGAAGTAGAGGTGTATCGCACCTGCTTGTGGATACTGGTTCCATCATGGAAATCACCCTGCTGCCAAAAGGTTAGTGGGGCGGCGAATGAATCGGGGGGGCCGTCCTACACATCGAGCGACAAACTAGGCTTAATGATAATGATTGTCAAATGAGAAAAATAATTAATGCTTTAAAAAATGCAGAGTGAGCACTGCGACAAGCTGACCTGCTTCAGTGCGCTTGGTGGTCCAGCCGGCACCTAATTATTTCAAGACGTCATCCGTTCTCCTTGGTGAATGACACAGCGCAATCCTCATAACCCTGTAGGAGCGAGCTCGCTCGCGATGGTCGTCAACGATCACGCGTAAAACCAGATGCCCAGCGGCGTCCTTGGGTTTTTCGCGAGCAAGCTCGCTCCTACAGCCGAAATCAGGCAGGAAACCTCATGACCGACGCGTTCGAACTCCCCAGCACAATGGTCCAAGCCCTTCAGCGCCGCGCGGCTCTGACGCCGGATCGGGTGGCCTTGCGCTTTCTCGCCGAGACCCCGGATCAGGCTGTGGTGCTCAGTTATCGCGAGCTGGATCAGCGGGCGCGGACGATTGCCGGCGCGTTGCAGGCTCAGGCGGATTTCGGTGACCGCGCCGTGCTGCTGTTTCCCAGTGGCCCTGATTACGTCGCGGCGTTCTTCGGTTGCCTGTACGCGGGCGTGATCGCGGTGCCGGCCTACCCGCCGGAATCGACACGGCGTCATCATCAGGAACGCCTGTTGTCGATCATCAGCGATGCCCAGCCGCGCTTGCTGCTGACCAGCGCCGGGTTGCGCGATGCGTTACAGCAAATCGACGGGGCGCCGCCGATGCTGTGTGTCGATTCCCTCGACGCTGCGCTGGCCGAGCGCTGGGTCGCGGCGGACTTGCAGGACGATCACATCGCCTTCCTGCAATACACCTCCGGCTCTACCGCGCTGCCCAAAGGCGTGCAAGTCAGCCACGGCAATCTGGTGGCCAACGAATTGCTGATTCGCCACGGTTTCGGCATTGATCTGAACCCCGACGACGTGATCGTCAGCTGGCTGCCGCTGTACCACGACATGGGCCTGATCGGTGGCCTGCTGCAGCCGATTTTCAGTGGCGTGCCTTGCGTGTTGATGTCGCCGGCGTACTTCCTCGGCCGGCCGTTGCGCTGGTTGGAGGCGATCAGCGAATACGGCGGCACCATCAGCGGCGGGCCGGATTTTGCCTATCGCTTGTGCAGCGAGCGGGTCAGTGAGTCAGCCCTGGAACGGCTCGACCTGAGTGGTTGGCGCGTGGCGTACTCCGGTTCCGAACCGATTCGCCTCGACACGCTGGAACGCTTCGCCGGGAAGTTCGCGACCTGCGGCTTCACCGCAGACAGTTTCATGGCTTCCTACGGTCTGGCCGAAGCCACATTGTTCGTAGCCGGCACACCGCGCGGCCAAGGCATCGGCAACCTGCGGGTAGACGATCAGGCTCTGGCACAAAACCGTGTCGAAGCGGGCGAGGGCAGCCCGATCATGAGTTGTGGTGTCAGCCAACCGGGTCACGCCGTGCTGATCATCGAGCCTGTCTCGCTCAACGAACAGGCCGACAACGCCGTCGGTGAAATCTGGGCCAGCGGGCCGAGCATCGCCCTCGGTTACTGGCGCAATCCCGAGGCATCCGCCAGGACCTTCGTCCGGCACGCCGGCCAGACTTGGCTGCGAACCGGTGACCTGGGTTTCATGCGCAACGGTGAACTGTTCATCACCGGCCGCCTGAAGGACATGCTGATCGTGCGTGGGCACAACCTGTACCCGCAGGACATCGAGCAGGCTGTCGAACGCGAAGTGGAAGTGGTGCGCAAAGGCCGGGTTGCCGCCTTCGCCGTCACGGTTGATGGTCAGGAAGGCATCGGCATCGGCATCGCCGCCGAAATCAGCCGCAGCGTGCAGAAAATCCTGCCGCCCGAATCCTTGATCAAAGCCATTCGCCAGGCCGTCGCCGAGGCGTATCAGGAAGCACCGAGCGTGGTGGTGCTGCTCAATCCGGGCGCGCTGCCCAAGACATCCAGCGGCAAATTGCAACGCTCGGCGTGCCGCAGTCGCCTGGCGGACAGCAGCCTCGACAGCTACGCGGTGTTCCCGTCGGCCACCACCGAAAGTGCAGGCCCGATCGAGTCGGGCTCCGGGCTGCAAAGCCTGATCGGTCGCCTCTGGTGCGAGCAGTTGCAGGTCGGGCAGGTGGGCGCCGACGATCATTTCTTCCTGCTTGGCGGCAACTCCATTGCCGCGACGCAAGTCGTGGCGCGTCTGCGTGAAGAGCTGGGGCTGGAGTTGAGCCTGCGCCTGCTGTTCGAAGCGCCGACGCTCGGTGCATTCGCCGAAGCGGTGGCCCGCCAGCAACAGGACGGAGGCCTGGCCCAGGGCGCGATCACTGCGCTGTCGCGCCAGCAACCGATGCCGCAATCCCTGGCACAAAACCGCCTGTGGATCACCTGGCAACTGGAACCCCACAGCAGCGCCTACAACATTCCCGGTGCCTTGCGCCTGCGCGGTGAACTGGATGAGGACGCCTTGCGCACCAGTTTCCAGCAGTTGATCGAGCGCCACGAATCCCTGCGCACGCGATTCTTCGAGCGTGATGGCGTGGCGTTGCAACAGGTCGACCCGGCCGCCGGGTTCAATCTGCAAATGATCGACATCAGCGACCTGCCGGCTGCCGAGCGTGAAGCCCGGGCGCTGCAAATCCGTGAGGACCAGGCGCGTACCCGGTTCGATCTGGAAAAAGGTCCGCTGCTGTGGGTGACACTCGTACGCCTCGACGACGAAGATCACCAATTGCTGGTGACCCTGCACCACATCATTGCGGACGGCTGGTCGCTGAATGTACTGATCGACGAGTTCTCGCGCCTGTATGCGGCGGCCTCCCAGGGGCAGCACACGCAGTTAGCGCCATTGCCGACGCAGTACGCCGATTACGGCAGCTGGCAGCGTCAATGGCTGGCGCAAGGGGAGGGCGAGCGGCAACTGGCTTACTGGAAAACGCAGTTGGGCGACGAACACCCGACCTTGTCCCTGGCCACCGACCATCCCCGTTCGGCACAACAACTGCGCAGTGCTGCGCGCCACACGGTGCGCCTGGAGGCGCCCCTCAGCGAAGCCATCCGCCAGACCGCCCAAGCCCATGAGTCCACGTCGTTCATGCTGCTGCTCGCAGCATTTCAGGGCCTGTTGCACCGCTACAGCGGCCAGCGTGAAATCCGTATCGGCGTACCCAATGCCAACCGCCCGCGCCTGGAAACCCAAGGGCTGATGGGCTTCTTCATCAATACCCAAGTGCTGCGTGCCGAGGTGGACTCACGCCAGCCATTCGCTGAGTTGCTGGCGCAAACCCGGCGCGCCGCATTGGGCGCCCAGGCCCATCAGGACCTGCCATTCGAGCAACTGCTGGAGGCTTTCCCGCAGGCCCGCGAGCAGGGCCTGTTCCAGGTCATGTTCAATCATCAGCAACGGGACCTGAGTGCCTTGCGCCGCCTGCCGGGGCTGTTGGCCGAAGAGCTGCCGTGGCATAGCCCAGAAGCCAAGTTCGATTTGCAGTTGCACAGCGAAGAAGACCGCAACGGTCGCCTGACCTTGTCGTTCGACTACGCCAGCGAGTTGTTCGACGCCGCGACCATCGAGTGCCTGGCCGAGCATTTCAGCAATCTGTTGCGGGCTGTCTGCGAGCAACCGGACATCGCCATCGGCGACCTGCCACTGTTGACGGCTGCCGAGCACCGTCAGCAATCGGGCTGGGCCACCGCAGTGTGCGCACCCGCCAGCCAATGGCTGCCTGAATGGCTCAACGAGCAGGCGCACCGAGCGCCGCAACGCACCGCGCTGGTGTGGGACGGCGGTAGCCTGGACTTCGCCGAACTGCACACCCGGGCCAACCGTTTGGCTCATTACCTGCGCGACAAAGGCGTTGGCCCGGACGTCTGTGTGGCCATCGCCTGCGAGCGTTCGCCGCAAATGCTGATCGGCCTGCTGGCGATCATCAAGGCGGGTGGTGCCTATGTGCCGCTGGATGCGGATTACCCGGCCGAACGCCTGGCCTACATGCTCAACGACAGCGGCGTCGAGTTGCTGCTGACCCAGACCCAATTGCTTGATCGTCTGCCAGCCACCGAGGGTGTCAGCGTAATAGCCATGGACGCGCTCCATCTGGAGAACTGGCCTAGCCATGCGCCGGGCCTGCATCTGCATGGCGACAACCTCGCCTACGTGATTTACACCTCCGGTTCCACCGGCCAGCCCAAAGGCGTCGGCAACACCCACGCGGCACTGGCCGAGCGCTTGCAATGGATGCAGCAAACCTATCGCCTGAACGAAACCGATGTGCTGATGCAAAAGGCACCGATCAGTTTTGACGTGTCGGTGTGGGAATGCTTCTGGCCACTGATTACCGGTGCGCGCTTGTTGATCGCTGGCCCCGGTGAACACCGCGATCCGCATCGCATCGCGCAGCTTGTTAAAGAGCATGGCGTGACCACGCTGCACTTCGTGCCGCCGTTGCTTTCGCTGTTCATCGAGGAACCGTTGAGCGCTGAATGCACCAGCCTGCGCCGCGTGTTCTCCGGGGGCGAAGCGTTGCCCGCTGAACTGCGCAATCGCGTGCTGGAACAGTTGCCGGCAGTGCAACTGCACAACCGCTACGGCCCCACCGAAACCGCAATCAACGTGACCCATTGGCACTGCTCCCGCGCTGATGGCGAGCGTTCGCCGATTGGCCGTCCGCTGGGTAACGTCGTCTGCCGTGTACTCGACAACGATCTCAATCCGGTTCCGGCTGGCGTGCCGGGTGAGCTGTGCATCAGCGGCGTGGGTTTGGCCCGTGGTTATCTCGGTCGTCCGGCGTTGACCGCTGAACGCTTCGTGGTCGATCCCTTGGGCGAGCCGGGCGCACGCCTGTACCGCACCGGCGACCGTGCACGCTGGACGGCCGATGGCGTGATTGAATACCTCGGCCGTCTCGATCAGCAGGTCAAACTGCGCGGGTTCCGGGTCGAGCCACAGGAAATCGAAGCACGGCTGCTGGCCCAGGTCGGCGTTGCGCAAGCCGTGGTGCTGGTGCGCGAAACCGTGGCCGGTGCACAGCTGATCGGTTACTACACCGCTGCGGACAGTGCCGGGGACGAAGCCGATCAAACCGCGTACCTGAAAAGCGCTTTGGCCGCCGAGCTGCCGGAGTACATGGTCCCGGCGCAACTGATGCGCCTGCGGGAAATGCCCCTCGGCCCGAGCGGCAAACTCGACCGTCGCGCCTTGCCGGAACCACAGTGGCAGGTGCGCGAGCACGTTGAACCAGTGACTGAACTGGAACGACAAATCGCCGGTATCTGGCGCGAGGTGCTGGGCTTGGCACAGGTCGGCCTGCACGATGATTTCTTTGCCTTGGGCGGTCACTCGCTGCTGGCCACGCAAATCATCTCCCGTACCCGTCAGGCCTGCGACGTCGAGTTGCCGCTGCGGGTGCTGTTCGAACACAGTGAACTGGGTGCATTTGCCGAACAGGTTCGCTTGATCCAGGCCAGCGGCAGCACCAACGAACAGCCACCCATCGAGAAAGTCGACCGCCGCCAGGCGGTACCGCTGTCCTATTCCCAGCAGCGCATGTGGTTCCTCTGGCAGATGGAGCCGGACAGCCCGGCCTACAACGTCGGTGGCATGGCACGACTGCGCGGTGTGCTCGATGTCGCGCGTTTCGAAGCCGCATTGCAAGCCCTGATCCTGCGTCACGAAACCCTGCGCACCACGTTCCCGAGCATCGACGGTGTCGCCCGTCAACTCGTGCACACGGAAGCCGGCGTGCGCATGGCGTGGAAGGATTTCACCGCGCTGGATGCCGACGGTCGCGAGTGGCAGGTCCAGCAACTGGCCGACGATGAAGCGCACCAGCCGTTCGATCTGGAAACCGGACCGCTGTTGCGCGCCTGTCTGGTCAAGACCGCCGAACAAGAACACTACTTCGTACTGACCTTGCACCACATCGTCACCGAAGGCTGGGCGATGGACATCTTTGCCCGGGAACTCAGCGCACTCTACGAAGCCTTTGTCGACGACCGCGAGTCGCCGCTCGCGCCGTTGCCGGTGCAGTACCTGGACTACAGCGTGTGGCAGCGTCAGTGGCTGGAGTCCGGCGAGCGCCAGCGCCAGCTCGATTACTGGACCACGCAACTGGGCCGCGAACATCCGCTGCTGGAGTTGCCGGCCGACCGCCCGCGTCCGCCGGTGCAAAGCCATCAGGGTGAGTTGTACCGTTTCGATTTGAGCGACGACCTCGCGGCACGGGTCCGTGCCTTCAATGCACAACATGGCCTGACGTTGTTCATGACCATGACTGCCACCCTGGCTACGCTGCTGTACCGCTACAGCGGTCAGAGCGATCTGCGCATCGGCGCGCCAGTCGCCAACCGCATTCGTCCGGAAAGCGAAGGGCTGATCGGCGCATTCCTCAACACCCAGGTGCTGCGTTGCCGGCTCGACGGGCAGATGTCTGTCGGCGAACTGTTCGAGCAGGTGCGCCATACGGTGATCGAGGGCCAGTCCCATCAGGACTTGCCTTTCGATCATCTGGTGGAAGCCTTGCAACCGCCACGTAGCGCGGCCTACAACCCGTTGTTCCAGGTGATGTGCAACGTGCAGCGCTGGGAGTTCCAGCAAAGCCGCACCCTGGCCGGCATGACGGTCGAGTACCTGGCCAACGATGCCCGCGCGACCAAGTTCGACCTCAACCTGGAAGTCACCGACCTCGACCATCGCCTCGGTTGCTGCCTGACCTACAGCACCGATCTGTTCGACGAACCGCGCATCGCCCGCATGGCCGGGCATTGGTGCAATCTGCTGGAGGCGCTGATTGCCGATCCGCAACAACGCTTGAGCGAGCTGCCGCTGCTGACGAGCGGCGAACAACAACGTCTGCTCGACAGCCTCGGTGTCGAGGCGGGCGAACATCGGCTGGATCAGTGCATCCATCACCTGTTCGCCGAGCAAGCCTCGATGCGCCAGGACGCTCCGGCCCTGACTTTCGCCGGGCAGACCCTGAGCTACGCCGAGCTCGACAGCCGCTCCAATCGCCTGGCCTGGATGCTGCTCGAGCGTGGCGTCGGACCGCAGGTGCGTGTGGGGCTGGCACTGGAGCGCTCGCTGGAGATGGTTGTCGGCTTGCTGGCGATCCTCAAGGCCGGCGGCGCCTATGTGCCGCTGGACCCGGAATACCCGCTGGACCGCTTGCATTACATGATCGAAGACAGCGGCCTCGGTTTGCTGCTCAGCGATGCGGCGATGTTCAAGGCCCTGGGCGAGCTGCCAGCGACCGTTGGCCGCTGGTGTCTTGAAGAGGACGCCGTGGCACTGTCCAACTACCCGGCCACCGGGCTGCCGCTGATCAGCCTGCCGCAGCATCAGGCCTACCTGATCTACACCTCGGGCTCGACCGGTAAACCGAAAGGCGTGGTGGTGTCCCACGGCGAAATCGCCATGCACTGTCGCGCCGTGATCGAGCATTTCGGCATGCGCCCCGATGACTGCGAACTGCACTTTTATTCGATCAACTTCGACGCCGCGACCGAGCGATTGCTGGTGCCGCTGCTCAGTGGCGCGCAAGTCGTGTTGCGCGCTCAAGGGCAGTGGGACGCGGAAGAAATCTGTGGCCTGATCCGTCGTCATCACATCAACGTCCTCGGTTTCACGCCGAGCTACGGCAGTCAGTTGGCGCAATGGCTGGCGACCCAGGACCAGACTTTGCCGGTGCGCATGATCATCACTGGAGGCGAAGCGCTGACCGGTGAGCACCTGGCGCGCATTCGCGCAGCGTTCAAGCCGAGTCTGTTCTTCAACGCCTACGGTCCGACCGAAACCGTGGTCATGCCGCTGGCCAGCCTGGCGCCTGAAGTGTTGGAAGAGGGCGTCGGCAGCGTGCCGATCGGCAGTGTGATCGGCGACCGCGTGGCCTACATTCTCGACGCCGATCTGGCGTTGGTGCCGCAAGGCGCGACCGGCGAGTTGTACGTTGGTGGCGCTGGTCTGGCCCAGGGTTATCACCAGCGTCCGGGCATGACCGCGGAGCGCTTCGTGGCTGATCCGTTTGTCGCCGGCGGCGGGCGCATCTACCGCACCGGCGATCTGGTGCGTCAGCGCGCTGATGGCCTGGTGGAATACCTTGGCCGGATCGACCATCAGGTGAAGATTCGCGGATTCCGCATAGAATTGGGTGAAATCGAAACCCGTTTGCTGGAGCACGAGTCGATTCGTGAAGCGGTGGTGCTGGCCCTGGATGCACCGAGCGGCAAGCAACTGGTGGGTTACCTCGCCACTGACGTCGCCGAACAGAGCGAAGCGCAACACGCCGCATTGCGCGAAGCGCTCAAGGCACACTTGAAGTCGCACCTGCCGGATTACATGGTGCCCACGCACCTGATCCTGCTGGCGAGCATGCCGTTGACCGCCAACGGCAAACTCGACCGCCGTGCGCTCCCGGCGCCGGACCCGGAGTCGGGTCGCCAACATTACGTGGCGCCCGTCAACGAGCTTGAAGTCACGCTGGCGCAGATCTGGTGCGAAGTGCTGAACGTCGCTCAGGTTGGCCTCAACGACAACTTCTTCGAGTTGGGCGGTGACTCGATTCTATCGATCCAGGTGGTCAGCCGGGCGCGCCAGCAGGGCATCCACTTCAGCCCTCGCGACCTGTTCCAGCATCAGACCGTGCAGACTCTCGCCGCCGTGGCCACCTGCAGCGAGCAGGTCAGCGCCGAGCAGGGCTTGATCATGGGCGAGTCGCGACTGACGCCGATCCAGCACTGGTTCTTCGACACCGACATCCCGCAGCGCCAGCACTGGAACCAGGCGTTGTTGCTGCAGCCGACTGTCGCCCTGGAACCTCATCGTCTTGAGCAAGCACTGCTGGCGGTGATCGAACAGCACGACGCCCTGCGCCTGCGTTTCAGCAAGGTTACCGGCCAATGGCAGGCCACACACCAGCCGATTTCCGATGCGCCGGTGCTGTGGCAGGTGCGCGTTGCGTCCATGGACAAATGCGCCGCCTTGTTCGCCGATGCCCAGCGCAGCCTCGACCTTGAAGAGGGGCCGTTGCTGCGCGTGTTGCTGGTCGATGGCCCTGAAGGCCAGCAACGCTTGTTTATCGCCATTCACCACTTGGTGGTGGACGGTGTGTCGTGGCGGGTGCTGCTGGATGACTTGCAGACCGTGTATCGCCAACTGGACGCCCGGCAGTCGGTGAAACTGCCGGCGAAAACCAGCGCCTTCAAGGACTGGGCCGCACGCTTGCAGGCCTACGCGGGTAGCGAATCCCTACGCGAAGAACTGGCTTGGTGGCAGGCGCATCTGGCCGGGCCAGGTGCAGATCTGCCCTGCGATCACCCCAATGGCGGACGGCAGAACCGTCATGCGCAAACCGTCAGCGTGCGCCTCGACAGCGAGCACACGCGGCAGTTGCTGCAACAGGCGCCGAGCGCCTATCGCACCCAGGTCAACGACTTGCTGTTGACCGCTTTGGCTCGCGTGCTGTGCCGCTGGAGCGGTCAGTCATCGGCGCTGATTCAACTGGAAGGCCACGGCCGCGAAGCGCTGTTCGACGAGATCGACCTGACCCGTACCGTAGGCTGGTTCACCAGCGCCTATCCGCTGCGCCTGACGCCGTCGAACATCGAAGAAGCCGCCGGTCAGGGCGCGTCGATCAAGGCGATCAAGGAGCAATTGCGCGCCGTGCCGCACAAGGGCCTGGGTTATGGCGTGCTGCGTTACCTCGCCGATGAGCAGAGCCGCCACCGCATGACGGCGTTGCCGCAGGCGCCGATCACCTTCAACTACCTCGGCCAGTTCGACCAGAGCTTCGGTGCCGATGCGCTGTTCCGTCCACTGGATGAAGCCATCGGTGCGGCCCACGATGCCAATGCCCCGCTGCCCAACGAGCTGAGCGTCGACGGTCAGGTGTATGGCGGTGAGTTGGTACTGCGCTGGACCTTCAGCGCCGAACGATTCGATCCGTCAACCATCGGCGAGCTGGCCGATGCCTACCTTGGTGAGTTGAGCAGCCTGATCGAGCATTGCCTGCGCGACGACGCGGGTGGCCTGACGCCGTCGGACTTCCCGCTGGCGCAGCTCAATCAGACGCAACTGGATGCGCTGCCGGTCCCGGCCGCCGAAATTGAAGACGTCTACCCGTTGACCCCCATGCAGGAAGGCATGCTCTTGCACACCTTGCTGGAGCCGGGCACCGGCCTGTACTACATGCAGGACCGCTACCGCATCAACAGCGAACTCGATCCGCAGCGTTTTGCCCAGGCCTGGCAAGCGGTGATCGCCCGCCACGAAGCGTTGCGTGCCTCATTCTGCTGGAACGTCGGCAAAAATATGCTGCAAGTGATTCACAAACCGGGCAGCACGCCGATCGAATACCTCGACTGGAGTGACATCGCGCAAGCGGAGCAAGAGCCGAAGCTGCAAACCTTGCTCAAGACCGAACGCGAGGCCGGGTTCGACCTGCTCAACCAGGCACCGTTCCACTTGCGCCTGATCCGGGTCGGCGCGGCGCGCTACTGGTTCATGATGAGCAACCACCACATCCTCATCGATGCCTGGTGCCGTTCGCTGCTGATGAATGACTTCTTCGAGATCTACAGCGCCCTCGGCGAAGACCGGGAAGCGCAGCTTGGGCTTGTGTCGCGTTATCGCGACTACATCGGCTGGCTGCAGCATCAGAACCTCGCCGAAGCGCGGCAGTGGTGGAAAACCAGCCTGCAGGGTTTCGAACGCACCACACCGATCCCGAGCGACCGGCCGTTCCTGCGCGAACATGCCGGCGACAGCGGCGGCATGATCGTCGGCGACCGCTACACAAGGCTCGATGCCCGTGACGGCGTGCAATTGCGTGAACTGGCCCAGGCCCATCAGTTGACCATCAACACCTTCGCCCAGGCGGCGTGGGCGCTGGTGCTGCGGCGCTTGAGCGGTGATCGCGACGTGCTGTTCGGTGTCACTGTGGCCGGGCGTCCGGTGGACATGCCGCAGATGCAGCGCACCGTCGGCCTGTTCATCAACAGCATCGCGCTGCGGGTAAAAATGCCCGAGGACGGCCAGCGTTGCAGCGTGCGCCAGTGGCTTAGCGGTCTGCTCGACAACAACATGCAACTGCGTGAATACGAATACCTGCCGCTGGTGAACATCCAGGAACAGAGCGAACTGCCCAAAGGCCAGCCTCTGTTCGACAGCCTGTTCGTGTTCGAAAACGCCCCGGTGGAAGTCTCGGTGCTGGACCGCGCGCAGAGCCTCAACGCGACCTCGGATTCGGGTCGCACGCACACCAACTTCCCGCTGACGGCGGTGTGCTATCCGGGTGATGACCTGGGCTTGCATCTGTCCTACGACCAGCGCTATTTCGATGAGACCACGGTCGAACGCATGCTCGGTGAGTTCAAGCGTTTGCTGCTGGCATTGATGGACGGGTTCCATGGCGACATGGCCGACTTGCCGTTGCTGGGGGCCGAGGAGCAGGACTTCCTCATCCATGGCTGCAACCAGAGCGAACACGAGTACCCGCTGGAGCAGAGCTACGTTTCATTGTTCGAAAGCCAGGTCGCCCGGCACCCGCAGCGCATTGCCGCCAGCTGTATTGACCGGCAGTACAGCTACCTCGAACTGAACCAGCGCAGTAACCGTCTGGGTCATGCGTTGATCGCCGCAGGTGTCGGGTGCGATCAACCGGTGGCGTTGCTGGCCGAACGCAACCTCGATTTGCTGGGCATGATCATCGGCAGCTTCAAGGCCGGTGCGGGTTACTTGCCGCTGGACCCGGGGCTGCCGAGCCAGCGTCTGAGCCGGATCATCGAATTGAGTCGCACGCCTTTGCTGGTGTGCACGCAAGCGTGCCGTGAACAGGCGCAGACCCTGCTCGACGAGTTCGCCTGCGCCAATCGGCCACGGCTGCTGGTCTGGGAGGAAGTTCAGGCCCTCGCGCTGTCGGCGGATAACCCTGGCCTGTACAGCGCCCCGGACAATCTGGCCTATGTGATCTATACCTCTGGCTCCACCGGTTTGCCGAAGGGCGTGATGGTCGAACAGCGCGGCATGCTCAACAATCAGTTGAGCAAGGTGCCGTACCTGAACCTGAGCGACGCCGATGTGATCGCCCAGACGGCGTCGCAAAGCTTCGACATTTCCGTGTGGCAGTTCCTCGCCGCGCCGTTGTTCGGCGCACGGGTGGACATTGTGCCGAACGCCATTGCCCACGATCCGCAAGGCTTGTTGGCCCATGTGCAGAGCCAGGGCATTACTGTGCTGGAGAGCGTGCCGTCGCTGATCCATGGCATGCTCGCCCAGGAGCGCATGAGCCTCGACGGCTTGCGCTGGATGCTGCCAACCGGTGAGGCGATGCCACCGGAACTGGCGCATCAATGGCTGTTGCGCTATCCGCAGATCGGTCTGGTGAATGCCTACGGTCCGGCTGAGTGCTCGGACGACGTGGCGTTCTTCCGCGTTGACATGGCTTCGACTCGCGGCAGCTACCTGCCGATCGGCACGCCGACCGACAACAACCATCTGTACCTGCTCGATGGAGCGCTGGAACTGGTGCCGCTGGGCGCGGTGGGTGAATTGTGCGTGGCGGGCACCGGGGTCGGCCGCGGTTATGTCAGCGATCCGCTGCGCACCGCACCGGTGTTTGTGCCGAACCCGTTCGGTGCCCCTGGCGAGCGTTTGTATCGAACTGGCGACCTGGCACGCCGTCGCAGCGACGGTGTTCTGGAATACGTCGGTCGCATCGACCATCAGGTGAAGATTCGCGGTTACCGCATCGAGTTGGGTGAAATCGAGGCTCGCCTGCATGAGCAACCGGAAGTCCGCGATGCGGCGGTGGGTGTGCAGGAAGGGGCGAACGGCAAGCATCTGGTGGGCTACCTGGTGGCTGTCGATTCAGCGCTCGATCCTGCCAAATGCCTGGAGCACATCAAGCAACGCCTGCGTGCCGAGCTACCGGAATACATGGTGCCGCTGCATTGGTTGTGGCTGGACAAACTGCCGCTCAACGCCAACGGCAAACTGGATCGCAAGGCGTTGCCGGCGCTGGAAATCGGCCAGATGCAAAGCCAGGCCTATCAGGCGCCGCGCAATGAACTTGAGCAGACCCTGGCGGATATTTGGGCAGAGGTGTTGAAGGTCGAGCGAGTGGGTATTCACGACAACTTCTTCGAGCTCGGCGGACACTCATTGCTGGCCACGCAAATCGCTTCGCGGGTGCAGAAAACCCTGCAACGGGACGTGCCGCTGCGGGCGATGTTCGAGTGCAGCACGGTGGAGGAACTGGCCGGGCATATAGCCGGGCTGGCGGCGAGTGAGATCACCGAGGAGAAAGTGGATCGCTTGAATGACTTGATGGCCGAATTGGAGGGGCTTTGATTCTCTAGCGTCTATAGAGGCCTTCTCGCGGGCAGGCCAGCTCCCACAAGGATTTGCAGTGGCTACAGATTTTGTGAGCGACAAAAATCCGATGTGGGAGATTCTATGGTTGAGGGGAAACCCTCAACTGACTTTTGGCTGGTATTCGCTTTGCCCCTTCAGCAGGGCGCTACAACCTTTTCGACGCTCATCGAGTTATCTGTGCAACCGCTGGATGAAGTTCGGCCTCTCCCTCCAAATGGATCATTCCCATTTCCAGCGCTTTGATCAGTGCCAGCCAGCGCGAGCTGACGCCGAATTTTCGGCGGATATTGCAAAAGTGATAGTTCACTCCTGCCTCAGAGCAATTGAGGATCCGCCCGATCTCCCAGGACGATTTGCCAATGGCACACCACTTCAGGATTTCCTGCTCTTTGGCAGAGAGGTTCGGCGGGATTTGAGCTGTATCCGCATAGCTGTGGGGCTTGGCAGGTAGCGTCCCGGGTTGGAATTGGGTTGGGCTCGCAGTGTACATGGCTGGTCTCCCGGGGTAGGGGCGCCCCGGAGGGCAGTGAGTAACTCCAGGAGTCTTTTATAGCGCGATTCAGCGTCGTTGGAACCTGTAAGAAATAACAGGTCGGTGCGCTTTTTTCGTAGGCTGGTTGCGGGTGTAAGTGGAGGGGAGTGTGTGCTGACTGAGTGGATAGTGTTTTGTCTTGTTTTTAGTTGAGAATTAAAATTTTTTATTGTGTTGGGTGCGAATTGAAAAAAGTTGCGATGAAACTGTTGTCAGTAAGTTGATGCTGATGGAGGGATAAGTGTTAAGTTGGTGAAAAGTAAAGGATTTACGCGAGCTGGAAGTGATTTGTATGGTGTCCTAGCAGTTCTGTTAGTGTGCTGGCAGATTTTTTTATGGATTAATACAGGTGCGGAGTGTTTTTATGGAAAACACTGTGATTGTAAAATTACTTCTGGTGGAGATGGTAAATGAATAAGCCATGTTTCGATGAGTCAGTTCTTTCCTTGGATTTCGATGAGTCACATCTTTCCTATAAAGTTGAATATGAGTCAAGAAACACTATCGGGCTGTCGTGGGAGAAGCGCGAAGGTGTAGTAAAGTATCTTCTTACTTCCGCAAACGGGAACCCAGGTGGAACAGTTTATGAAGGGCCAGATACTGCATTTACTCACTCTTCGCTTAAGTCAAATACCGAATATTCTTATTTTCTCAGCGGAGAAAGTGCCGGTGGGAAGTCGACTAAGCCGATCTTGATCCACGCACGTACGGCCGTTAGAGAAGTTCCGGTTGCACCAACATTTTTTGAAGCATTTGGTCAAACGCCCACAGAAGTATCTTTTTATTGGGATGCAGGGGTAGTAGATGGTGGCCAGCCTGGTTATGAAATACGACGAGACGGGGTTTTGCTCGATACGCCTTCACGCCCCCCCTATACAGATAAAAATCCTCAGCAGGGAAAGGACCATGTTTACTGCATACGTACCTTTGATGATGAGTTTTATTTTTCTGAGCCTCATTGTATAACCGTCCCCATCAAGGACGAAACCGCACCCACAGCCCCTACGAATTTGCGTACCAGCAATCTAGGCCTGATATTGAGTTGGGAGGAGTCGTACGACAGTTCCGGTGATATTACTTATACAATTGATCAGGGCCAGGGTACTCAATTGGGGACGACAAAGGAAACGGAGTTTGCCATTACCGGATTGCAACCGGGGCAGCGATATGAATTTGGAGTGACGGCCTCCGATAAAACCGGTCATAAGTCGGAGAGGGTGACCATTCAATATCCGGCACTGGGTGTTTCCCTTCAGAGGAAATAGTCGTTTCCCTGTGTCGCTGACTATGTGTGCATAAAAAAGTCCCGATGCCTTGCATCGGGACTTTTTTATGTGCGTAGCACAGGCTTCATCACGAGAGGATTTTCCGGGTGGCACTCACCCATGTGATCTGTCCATTTCAGCCTGACTTCCGTAAACGGCCGACTGACTGTTTCGTCAACACAGGCTGCCAACACCCTATCCCTTATCCGTTGCCACCGGCCATGCGCACGCTTACGGTTCCGTTTTCCACATCCTGATGACTCCCTACGTCCTGAAAATACGGTTTTAGACAGCTGGGTCTGGCCAGTCATTTCAAAAAAATGATTCCTGCAAACGATAGGAAATGACTGCATTTCTGTTTCAGGGGTGCGGGATAAATCCTACAGATACTGCAGATTGTTCTTGCATACCGGTCCTACAGAAAGCGCGAAGATGTGCGCCGTTCAAACGCAACGACTCATTTCGTCATTGCTTGATCAACAACCCAGTGCCGGACTTTCGTCAGCTTGGCTGAAGCTTGCACTATTACTTAGATGTTCTAAAAGATGGTGAATTTAATGTTCAAGAAAATTGCGATGTCTTCTTCTGTGCTTGCCCTGGCTTTTGCTTCTTCCGCTGCACTGGCTGTTCCTCAGACTCACGATATCCAGGTGATTGCTGACGTGCCGAGCACCGATTTTTATGTGCAGCCAGTAGATCACGGCACTGTTACTCAGCCGCAGCGCCTGGTATGGAATGACACTACTTCTGAACTGGAAGGCATCAGCCGTGATTTCAAGGCAAAAAGTGCTGCTGTCGGTGGGACTGGTAACCCGGCCATCAAGGCAACGTTGCTGGATCCGGTTGGCATGACCTCCGGTGGAGAGACTATCGATTTGCAGGTTCGTTTTAATAATATTGCATTGGTAAAAGATACTGCCGTAGATGTTGTTAATGCTGATGCTGCAGTGACTGAAATCATTGCGCCTATGCAAATTACCCCGGTCAAACCAGGCGCTGGCTATAAAGAAGGTAACTACGCCGGTATCGTTCGTGTGATGTTCGACGCGCCATAACGTTTGCTGGTTAAGTTCCAGCTATCACTGTGTTGTCTGTGTGGCCGACGAGTAAAGTTGGCCACACTCTTTCTTGCACTCGCAAGCGCTAACTTGAGATACGTTTCCATGTTTTCGAAGACTCCTATCGCGGGAGCGCTTGCGCTTATTGTTTGCGCAGGCGCGCTCGCCAATGAAACCAGACCAGCGGATAAGTCTGTTAGTTTGCTTCAGCAGGCTGAAGGCTTGCCTGCGGATTTTCATGAATTCTTTTTTGATGTCCCAGTCGCGGTTCGAATCGAAGTCGACCAACAGTTTCTGGGCGAAGCCATGATCCTGTTAAGTCGTGATGAGCGCGTGACATTGATCAACTTCACCGATACTCGGAACAGTGACCTGACCTCCAGTGAGCGAGACGAGTGGTCCGCTTTCCTGACTCCGGGTGTTGCGCTGGGCGCATGTAAAAGCGGATGCCCCCGGCAGTTGCTGTCGGTTCACTACAGCCTTGAAGATTCCATGGTGTCGCTGGTGACGGCTAACGCCGAGCGCGACCCGCAAACCCGATTGTTTCACGATCAACCCGAGGGCGGCAGCCTTGGTCTGATTGTGCGCAATCAGCTGAATGTCAGCGGCGGTCAGCAGCAGAACATGGCCGGTCGATATGGCCTGGAGGCAAGTGCGAGCCTGGGCAACTGGACTAACACGTTCAATGCTCAACTTTCGCGCATGTCCGGGGTAGATACCGGCATCAAGCATGCTGTTTATGAGTTGCATATGCAGCGCGAACTGGAGGGTACTTTCATCCGTGCCGGGTACTTTACGCCCAGTGCCCAAGGTCTGACGCGACCAGCACGCACAATGGGGCTTGGTCCCGATACGGTAATGGGAATGATGTACGGCAGTTCGGATAGCCTGGCGGTCGACAACGTCAAACCCAGTCTCTATCCCATAACGGTGACCGCCAATCGACAAGCGATGGTGGAAATCTATCGCAACGGCGTGTTGATCAACAGTCAGCAGGTGGCGAGCGGCCTTCAGACCCTCGACACGCGACCGTTGCCGGGCGGAATTTACGAAGTGGAAGTACGCCTGGTCGAGGACGGTCAAGTGATTACTACCACTCCGGAGCTTGTTTATAAGCCCACCAATTGGCGCAACCCGGAAAATCGCTGGCGCTACAACCTGTTTGCCGGTCGCGAATCCAAATTACTGAGTAATTGGCAGGAGCGCGATGACGGCGACATGACGGCGGGGGCTGCCTTTAATTTCCTTCTGCATCCGCGAATTGTCCTGGGGCTTTCCGCTCGTCAGGTCAAGGAGCAGATGCAGTTGGGCACCTCCGCCGAATGGACGGTGGGCGAGAAAACGTCCCTTTACAGCAGCCTCTCCCAGACCAAGGGCGAAGGCACGGGGGTCGAGGTGCAAGGTGTGCATCACTACGACGGCGGCAGTGTGGTGTTGCGTCACCAGCGTAGCTGGCTGGATACCCGCAACAGTTACGAAGTGCTGCCAGACGGGACACACATCCGTCAACGCAACACGTACAACGGTCAAACCAGCAATACGTCGCTGTCTTTGAATCAGCGTTTGAACAGCAAGAGCTCGGTCAGCGCGCAAGTCTCTCAAAGCCAGGGGTATTCCGAAGGCTTGGGCCTCGACCTGAGTTGGAGCCGCAACGCCCAGTTGTTCGGCAATAACGCTGACTGGCGCGTGTCGTTGTTTGATCGACCAGGCACGGTTGGCACTGCTGACCAGCGCAATCGCGGGATCGATATCAGCCTGCGCCTGGCGCTGGGGGCGGACGGTCATCAAGTGTCCGGAAGCGTCGGTTCGCGCACATCGCGTGACGGTGGGCGGGATGCCAATGCGTCCGTGACCTATCGCCGCGACCTCAAGGATCACGTTCTGCAAAGTGTTTCTGCAACCGTCAGCAAGGATGTGTACGGGACAGGTCAGGCGGGCACGGCGGATTTCAAGACTGACCAGGTCAACGGCTCGATGCATGCGCAACGTTCTTCCTTCAACGGTCAGATCAGTGGAGGCCTGAATCTGGACAGCACCCTGGCCGTCAGTGGCAAAAACGTGGTCTTGAGCAGCCAGGCGACTAACGGGGAGGCGGGAATGATCATTGATGTCGAGAGCGACGTGGATGATATCCAGCTGCGGGCCGACGATTTTTCCGGCACCCATGCCTCGTTGCGGCCAGGACGAAACTTCATTCCTGTTTCAGCGTACAAGAACGGCACGGTCAATTTTGATTTCAACGGGACTGATGTCCCTGCGGCGGCAATCCAGCCTGCGCGTACGACCTATCACTTGAACAAGGGTGGGGTGGATTATCGCCAGGTGCGTATCCTGAAGACCGTGACGGTGATGGGGCGCCTGCTGGATGCGGGTGGAAAGCCTTTGAAAGGCCATCACGTTATCAACCACGCCAGTCGTGGCGTCAGCGAAGTCGATGGGTTCTTCTCCATGGAACTTAGCGAGAACTCTCCTACACTCGAAGTGCGGCACGACAGTCAGTTGTTATGCCAGTTCAGGCTCGATCCGGCCTCCCAGCGTCGAGAGAATGATGTGCTGATGGTAGGGGATCTGCGGTGTCATCCCGACACCTTGGCCGAAGCTGCTTATAAGTCTGAGAAAGCCAGTTGACAGGCACTTATCGAACAGCAGTCAGAACATGGCGTACACAGGACAGTCAAATGAACAAGTTAATGAGCCGCCTGGTGTTGGTATCGGCACTCGGCGGGTTTTATGCAGGTTTATCCAATGCCGCTGTATTGGAGGTCCAGGCCGAAATAAGGCCGGATCCGAGTAATCCGGGAAGCGCGCAGATTATCAATAACACTCCAGTTACCGGATACTGTACGGAGTTTCCTGCTGAATGTAACAGCAGAAAGATTCGAAGCGACAGCTTTAACATCAGTTTCCAGTCGTCAGGGAGCATTCCCGTTGATCAAGCGATCCCGTTTGGTTTTCCGGCGAGATGGCGCACATTTACTGTTTCTCATTCGAGTATTCCTGGCGAAACGGCAGAGATTCAAATTCGCATTGCCGGAGTGGGAACCCGTTATCGCTTGAGTAAAAAAGCGCAAGAAATAACGGGCATGCCGATAGGTTTTCCGGTGTTTGATTATCATGCTTTTCTCTGGTCTCCCTCATGGGCTGAAGCAATTGCTCCTTGCCTGGGAGTGAACGGTACCTCCCAAGGTGCGGATGCCAATGGAACGGATTTTACCGCCTTCTGGTTGACACCTGAGCACGTTACCTCCTGCCCAAGGAGGCCAAAATTTGAAGTCCCAGGCATTTCCTTGCAAAGACTTGACGTGCACTACGAGTTGCGGGCTGTTCGACCGGAAAAATTAATGACTGGTAACTATCAGGGGTCGTATACCTATTCCATGGGTAGCGACTTCGATATGGGCAATCTGAATGCCAATGACCCTTCAATGACATTCAATTTGAACCTGGCGGTAAAACAAGACGTGAAAGTCGAAATGTCCGCCGACCGGGTCTACCTGACACCCAAGGGCGGCTGGATGGAGTGGATCACCCACGGGCGAAAACCCGAGAAGTTATTGGGAGACCTGCGGTTTTTCATTCTGAGTTCCGCGCCGTTCAAAATGGATCTCAGTTGCGAGCGTCTGGGAATTGATACTTGTTTGATCTCTAACGGTTCACATCAAGTACCGGTCGACATCAGTGTCAGCCTGCCAAGTCCCTGGGTGGATGATACGGGCCGGCCAATAGAGCGGCGTCCGCTGATATTGGGTGGCGAGGGCTTGAAAAATATAAAGGCTACAGGCTCGCCCAATCAATCGCCCAGCCTGTTGCACTTTGAAGTGCCGCAAGATTCAGTGAAGGATATGCAATCCGGCAGCCGTTATCGTGGAACCGTCTATGTGACTTTCGATTCGGATATCTAATAGCAGTAGCAAAGCCTGAGGCTTACTCAGGCTGATTTTACAGTGCGAGGCTTTTCTCATGAAATATATTTATATGTCGCTGTGCACACTTTTATTCAGTATGTGCGCTCAAGCCGGACCCAGTCTGCAAATTGGTACGTTCTATGATTTTATGGGCGCTAATCAGAGTAGCTTTTTAAAGCGAATTCATAATGGCGGAACGTCGACGGCATTTGTCAAAATCGAGATCAAGGAGATTTTTTACGAAAAAAATGCCGACTCCCGTGAAGAGCCCTTGAAGATTGTCGAAGGCAGTACCCGTGATGGTCTGGTTGCCAGCCCGGCCCGACTAATCGTGCCAGCCAAGGGTACCCAGGGAACACGTCTGCTCTATACCGGTGATCGTAGTAAAGAGCGGTATTTTCGGGTTCGATTTTTACCCGTCGTCCCCGAAAAAGAAGACAAGTTTGCCGTCTCGGACACTGAGCGTGAAATTTATGAAAAAGACATGTCTGCCGGTTTCAACGTAATGGCCGGTTATGGCATGGTGTTTTTCGTTCGTCCGGCCAATACCCGTTTTGATACCAAAATAGACAACACTGCTGATCGCTACCAGTTGAAAAACAATGGCAATAGCGTCGTCGTAATCGACTCCTTCAAGGACTGTGCGGCCAAGAATGAAGATGATTGCAAGCCGACCAAAAAAGTACACTTGATTCCAGGTAATGATTTCGCGTTCGAAAAACAAGCGGGTCGAGTCTATCGCTACAACCTGATCGAAGACGAAAAGAATACACCTGTGGTAGTGAGGAGGTAGTTAGCGCTCATGAGTCATGTTTCCCAAACCAGACGTGCAGGCAAGTGGGACATGGATTAGCGGTGGGATAGTTCGTTTTGCGTGGCCACTGTCATTTTGACTGTGGCCACGCTTGCTTTCGGGGTCTGATTACCAGTTCATGTGGCCGCTCAACCTGTGCGGATCAAGCAGCGTCATTTCGGTCCGAGAATCTTCACCAGCTTGTCCGGCGACGGCGCACCTTGCTGCTGTTGCAGATTACCCTTGTCGTCCATGTAGAAAATCGCCGGTGTCGCCTGCAGCTCCAGATCTTCCATCAACTGCATGTTGGCCGCGAGTTTTGCCTGAATCACTGGTGGCACTTCCTTCAGGGCCTTGAGCGAGCTGCCCTTGCCAGCGGCTTCGTGGTCCTGCAGGGCTTTTTCCGGGTCTTTGGCCGCGAGCAGTGCGGCGGATTTCCCCGGGCTGTCTTCGCGGATGATGCCCACCATGATGTGGCGCAACTGCACCTTGCCGGCCTTGACCCACGGCCGCGCCTGTTCCCAGAACATGTTGCAGTACGGGCAGTTCGGGTCACTGAACAGGTACACCACGCGCGGCGCATCCTTCTTGCCGTCACCGATCCAGTTGCTTGTTTCGAACTTGGCCCAGACTTCCTTGGCCATCGGTGCGTACACCAGTTTCTGCAATGGCGCGCTGCTCAGGTCATTGCCCTCGGCGTCATACAAATTGCCCAGCAACACGTGTTTGCCATCCGGGGTCAGGTACAGCGCCATGCCGCGGCTCTGGTATTGCGCGGCATAACCGCGCAAGCCGTCGGGGGCGTCGAACTGACCGACGATTTTCGCGCCCTTGGCCTCGATTTTCTTGATCGCATCGGGCAACTCTTCAGCCTGCACCGATGGCAGGTGCAGCAGGGCGGCGCCGAGGCTCAGGGTCAGCAGGTGGCGGAGGCGGGGCATGGCAATTTCCTTGAAGAGGTGGCGGGTACAGTGTCGAAGTTTTCCAGTGCGCGGGCCAGGCTGGCGTCCGACAACTCGCCCAGATGGCTGCCCAGCAGGCGACCTTCGGGGCTGTAGAACAGCGTAGTCGGCAATGCCATGGAACCGACGGCCTGGCTCAGACGTCCACCGCCGTCGAACAGCACGTTGGACAGGCTCAGGCCCTGGGTTTCGAGGAAGGTCGCGACGCTTTGCATGCTTTCCGCCTGATTGACGAACAGGAACGTCAGGTCCGGCCGGTGTTGCTGGGCGTTTTCCAGCACCGGCATTTCCCGGCGGCACGGCGGGCACCAGGTGGCCCAGAGGTTGATCACCAACGGGCCGCCCTTGTAGTCGGTCAATTGCACGGTTTCGCCGGCGGCATTGCGCAGGGCGATTTCCGGCAGGCGTGTGCCTTGTTCATAAATCGACAGGGAGAACGTCGCCAACAACCAGAACGCCAGGCCACTGGCCACGCCAAAGCCCAATGGTCGGCGCAAACCCGGGCGACGCCAGCCGCGATAAAGTGTGGCGAGCAAAACGACAATCACCCCCGGCCAGGCGAGGAAACCGCCATCGCGCAGGTCGATGATCTGCCACGGATCGTTGTGATAGTGCGCCCAATAGGCCGCCACGAAACCGATTCGCGCCGCCAGCATGCCCATTAGAAACAGGCTGAATAGCACCGACTCGGGGTTGTCGCCGCCACGCTTGGCCACCCGCCAGCCGACAAACGTGGCCAGCGCCAGCGCACTGATCAGTAGCAGATGATTAAGCGCGATGGCAAAGGTGCCGAGGGTGAAGGTCAGCATTAATGGGCGTCTCGGGTGTTGGTCCAGCGTTGCAGGAAGGTATCGGCATCGACCTCGCCGGTGATGCGCTGGCTGCGCCGCTCTTCACCGTCAGCGCCAATCCACAGCAGGCTCGGTGGCCCTGGCACTTTGTAACGGCCGAGCAGTTCGCGGCTGGCGGCATTGTCGGCGGTCACATCCAGTCGGAGCAAGCGCACGTCGTTCAGGGCTTGCAGGACATTGGCTTTGCCGAACACCTGCTTTTCCATGACCTTGCACGACACGCACCAGTCGGCGTAGTAGTCCAGCAGCACCCACTGGCCTTGAGCCTGTGCGGCGTCGAGTTCCCGTTGCAGTGCCTGTGGATCCTTGATGGTGGTGAAGGCATCGTGGCCAACAGACACGGCAGCCACCGCCTGGTTCGAGGCACGGAAGACCTGCAACGGCTTGAACGGATCGTCACTGCCACCGGCCGCCCCGATCACCAGCAGGCTGCCCCACAATCCGAGCAGCAACGAACTGGCGCCAAACAGGTGCGCGATACGGCCGAAACCTTCCGACTGTTTCCAGGCGCTGTAGGCCGCTATCAACAGCAGCGCACCGCACAAGCCAACCCACAGCGATTCGTCCAGCACCGGGCGCAGCATCAGCAACGCGGTGGCGAGGAACAGGAAGCCGAAGATGCCTTTGACCAGGTTCATCCAGGCACCGGGTTTGGGCATGAAGCGATTTCCGACGGTCACCAGCAACAGCAGCGGCACGCCGATACCGATGCCCATGGCGAACAGAATCAATCCGCCATGCAGCGCGTTACCGCTTTGCGCGATGTAGAGCAGGGCGCCGGCCAGCGGTGCGGTCATGCACGGGCCGACCAGCAGGCCGGACAGGGCGCCCAGCACTCCGGCGCCGATCAGACTGCCGCCGCGTTGATTGCGCGAGACGTTTTCCAGGCGATCGCGCACGGCCACCGGCAGTTGCAGTTCGAAGTAGCCGAACATCGGCAGCGCCAGCAGCACGAAAATCGCCGCGAAACTGCCCAGCAGCCAGGGGTTCTGCAACCAGGCTTGCAGGTTCGCCCCGAGGGAGGCAGCCAGGACACCCATCGCCGCATACACCAGCGCCATGCTGACCACGTAGCTGCTGGCCAGGGCGAATCCGCGTTTGGGCGTGGCGCCGCTGCCGACGATCAACCCGGCCAGAATCGGCAACATCGGTAACGAACATGGCGTGAAGGCCAGCAACAGGCCAAGGCCGAAGAACACCAGAAGGCTCCAGCCCAGCGCCCGTTGTTGCAGGTCGCTGGCCAATGCCTGGTCCGGTGCTTCGTTTGCCGCAACGGTGACCGCTTTGCCACCCAGATCGACGACCTGCGTCTGCGGCGGATAACACAATCCGGCATCGGCACAACCCTGGTAACTGACCTTGACCGTACCGCTGGCACCGGCCGGGATCTTCAGTTCAAGACCCTGGCGATAGATCTGCTGTTCACCGAAAAACTCGTCGCTGTGGGCTTCACCTTCCGGTAGCGCGGGATGCTGCGCGACAGGCAAACCGTCGAATTTCAAACGTTTCTGGTACAGGTAATAGCCGTCGGTGATCTGCCAAAAGAGCTGGGTTTCACCGGACTCCAGGCGTTCAGAGGTAAACGCGAACGCTTTATCGACCGGGAGAAACTCGGGTTTGCTATCGAATGGATTGGTTCCCGCCTGGGCCAGGCCAGCGATCATGAGGGTAAAAAGTAAAAACAGACGATGCATGGATAAGCCTTTGCCCTGTGCTATTGAGGTGCACAGTGGCGGGTGGCGATTAACCGATGATTAACCGTCCCGGCCTTGTAGCGGTGGCGCCTGCGGCATAATGTCGGCTTAATCGGTCAACGGCTTAATCAGCTTTATTTCTACGAGGCTCCCCATGCACGTACTGGTTTGCGAAGACGATGAGCTGATTGCCAGCGGCATTGTCGCCGGCCTGACCGCCCAGGGCCTGACCGTGGAACACGTCGCCACGGCGTCCGCCGCCCGGGCGATGCTCAAGGTCGCGGAGTTCGACGTCATGGTGCTCGACCTTGGCCTGCCGGACGAAGATGGCCTCAAGCTGCTGCAACAGTTGCGTCATCAAGGCCTGGAGTTGCCGGTGTTGATCCTCACCGCGCGTGATTCGGTCACCGACCGCGTCGATGGCCTGCAAGCCGGTGCCGATGATTACCTGCTCAAACCGTTCGACCTGCGTGAACTGGCGGCACGCTTGCACACGCTGTTGCGGCGGGTGGCAGGCCGCAGCGTCAACC
Organism: Pseudomonas sp. Pseusp3; assembly: GCF_047304225.1. NCBI lineage: Bacteria > Pseudomonadati > Pseudomonadota > Gammaproteobacteria > Pseudomonadales > Pseudomonadaceae > Pseudomonas > Pseudomonas sp. Pseusp3. The sequence continues at coordinate 60,151 of NZ_JBGLYV010000019.1, forward strand.
TGATCGAGCATGGTGCCCTGACCTACGACCCGAGCAGCCGCGAAACCACGCTCGCGGGGCGGCCGGTGGACTTGTCACGCCGCGAGCAGTCGCTGCTGCAAGCCTTGTTGCACAACCGTGGCCGCGTGCTGTCCACCGAGCAACTCAAGGACAGCGTCTACGGTTTCAACGACGAGCTGGAAAGCAACGCCCTCAACGTCCATATCCATCACCTGCGGCGTAAACTCGGCAACGGCATTGTCGAGACCGTGCGCGGCCTGGGTTATCGCCTGGGGCCGGCTGATGGCGGAGAAGAATCGAAGTGATGAGTCTGCGTTTGCGCCTGAGCCTGACGCTCGGCGCCGCATTTGCGTTGATCTGGGCCCTGGCCGCGGCCTGGATGCTCAGCGATTTGCGCAATCAGATGATGTTTTCCCTCGACCAGCGCCTGGTGGCGTCGGCACGCATGGTCGCCGGCCTGATGGAGCAACTGCCGCCCGTGCCGAGCAAGGGCGAGGGCACCCACTTCAGCGCCGAACAACTGAACATTCCGGGTGGCATGGCGTGCCAGGTCAGCTCGCTGCGCGGTGAAATCCTGGCCCGCAGTCACACCGATCCGCAGCAGGCCCTGGAGGCCGAAAAACTCGGTTTTCACGATCAGATGATCGACGGTGCGCCGTGGCGCAGTTTCACGTTGGCCCGGGGCGATCTGCGCATCACCACCGCCGACCGGCAGATCGAGCGTGAAGCCTTGAACATGTCGATCCTGCTGGCCGCTTCGGTACCGGTCGGCGTGGCTTTGCTCGGGTGCCTGTGCCTGCTATGGCTGGGCATCGGCCAGGGGTTGGCGCCGCTCAACCGCATGCGCGATGCCTTGATGCGCCGCAGCGCCGACTCCCTCGAGCCCTTGCAGATCCAGCCATTGCCCAGTGAGCTGCAACCCTTGCTGGAAACCCAGAACCAGTTGCTCCAGCGCATCGGCAAGACCATCGAGCGCGAACGTCGCCTGACCGGGGACGCGGCCCACGAACTGCGCAGCCCGCTGACGGCGATCAAGACCCACCTGCAAGTGGCGCGGATGACCGACGGCAACGCTCGGGATCAGTCCCTGGCCCGGGCCGAAGAGGGCGCAGACCGCATGCACCGGACCCTCGAACAATTGCTGTTGCTGGCGCGAGTCGAGGGCAGCCTGTCGTTCGATGACGGTGTGCAATGCAATGCCGAACAAGTGGCGAAACTGGCGATCCAGGACGCGGCGAGCGGCGATCGTCAACGCATCAGGTTTCAGCTGCCGAGCAAAGTCTCCGCTGCACCTGTGCAGATGCCAGCGGTGCTGTCGATTGCCGCACTGCGCAACTTGCTCGACAACGCGCTGCGTCATACCCCGGCCGACAAAGCGGTGGAATTAAGCCTGGAAACCACCGGCAATCGTGTGCAGTTCGTGGTGCGCGACCATGGGCCGGGGATTGCCGAAGAGGATTTGCAACACCTGACCCAGCGCTTCTGGCGCAACGGCCAGAGCACAGGCTGTGGTCTGGGCCTGGCGATTGTCCAGGCCATCGTTCAGCGTTGCGGCTGCACGTTGCATTTCGATAGCCGGCCGGACGGCTTGCGGGTTGAGCTGACAATGCCGCTGCAACCGGTCTGAAAAACACCACATACCACTGTAGAAGCGAGCTCGCTCGCGATGGTCGATAACGATAACGCGTGCTTTCTGAATGCACGCGGTGTTCTTGAGTCCATCGCGAGCAGAGCTCGCTCCTACAGAGGTTTGCGTGTTACCGCCTAAATCCCTCAAGCGCTGATGCGTTTCCAGAACAGGAAAACCTTATTGAGGGGTCGAGAGATGTCAGTCGCTACCAGCCTTATCGAAGATCAGCCGGCGACGTCCGCCGAGACGCTTTATCAATTCAACGAATCACCGCTGCTGGCTCGTCAGAGCCGGCAGGAATCCAATGCCCGCAGCTATCCGCGACGCATTCCCCTGGCGCTCAAGCGCGCCAAGGGCATATATGTCGAAGACGTCGAAGGCCGCACGTTCATCGACTGCCTGGCCGGTGCCGGGACCCTGGCCCTGGGGCACAACCACCCGGTGGTGATCGAAGCCATTCAACAAGTGCTGGCCGATGAACTGCCGTTGCACACACTGGACTTGACCACACCGGTCAAGGACCGGTTCGTCCAGGATCTGTTCAGCCTGCTGCCGCCAGCCCTGGCCGCTGAAGCGAAGATCCAGTTCTGTGGCCCCACGGGCACCGACGCCGTGGAAGCCGCACTGAAATTGGTGCGTACCGCCACCGGTCGTAGCACCGTGATCTCGTTCCAGGGTGGTTATCACGGCATGAGTCAGGGCGCGTTGAGCCTGATGGGCAGCCTGGGGCCGAAAAAGCCCCTGGGCGCCTTGCTCGGCAGCGGCGTGCAGTTCATGCCGTACCCTTACGATTACCGCTGCCCGTTCGGGCTCGGCGGTGCGGCAGGGGTCAAAGCCAACCTGAGTTACCTGGAAAACCTGCTCAACGATCCCGAGGCCGGCGTGCAATTGCCGGCGGCGGTGATCGTGGAGGTGGTGCAGGGCGAGGGCGGGGTGATCCCGGCGGATCTGGACTGGTTGCGTGGTGTGCGGCGGATCACCGAGCAGGCGGGTGTCGCGCTGATCGTCGATGAAATCCAGAGTGGATTCGCCCGCACCGGCAAGATGTTCGCCTTCGAGCATGCCGGGATCATTCCCGATGTCGTGGTGATGTCCAAGGCTATCGGCGGCAGCCTGCCGCTGGCGGTGGTGGTCTACCGCGACTGGCTCGACACCTGGCTGCCGGGTGCCCATGCGGGCACGTTCCGTGGCAACCAGATGGCCATGGCTGCCGGTTGCGCGGTGATGCGTTATCTGGTCGAAAACAAAGTCTGCGAGCATGCCGCCGCGATGGGCGAGCGCCTGGCCGAGCATCTGCGCATCCTGCAACAGGACTTCCCACAACTGGGTGATATTCGTGGGCGTGGCTTGATGCTCGGCGTCGAACTGGTCGACCCGACGGGAGCGCTGGATGCCCAGGGTCATCCGCCGGCCTTCGCCCGCCTGGCACCGCTGGTGCAACGCGAATGCCTCAAGCGTGGCTTGATCCTGGAACTCGGTGGCCGCCATGGTGCAGTGGTGCGCTTCCTGCCGCCACTGGTGATCAGCGCTGCGCAAATCGATCGCGTGGCCGAGATTTTCGGCAGGGCTCTGGCCGCCGCCAGTCTTTAAATTTTCCGCCCTGCGGAACGTTCCTTCTACATGACGGCTGTGCACACAGCGCAGCCCGCCCGAAAACGATGGAGAGACACCATGACGTCAGTATTCGACCGCGAGGACATCCTCTTTCAGGTCGTGGTCAACCACGAAGAGCAATACTCGATCTGGCCCGACTACAAAGCCGTGCCACCAGGCTGGCGCACCGTGGGTAAAAGCGGGCCGAAAAAGGAGTGCCTGGCCTACATCGAAGAAACCTGGACCGACATGCGCCCATTGAGCCTGCGGCAGAAGATGGACGAGCAGGCGGCTGTGGCGCACTGAGCCGTGACGTAAAAACAAGCCCGCTGGACTGGTGACAGTCAGCGGGCTTTTTCATGCCTGGAGTTTGTGCACAGGAAATGTGTGTGCGACGCAGAACCTGTAGGAGCTGGCTTGCCAGCGATGGACGTTAACGATGACGAGTACTTGATGGATGAACGCGGTGCCTATGAGCCCATCGCTGGCAAGCCAGCTCCTACAGGATTACGCGCCGTTCAACCCCCTGATGACCAGATCCACATTCCCCTCCAGCTCCGCCACCGGATCCTCGGCATCGGTACTCAACACCACCAATCGGCTACCCGACCCGGCAATCACCGCTTTCAGCGCATCCGACGGCTGCCGGTGATGCAGCACCACGGCCACGTCATTGTCCTTGAGCGTTGTGTCCAATTGCTTGAGCGCCTCAGGTGTCCACTCGGCATCGGGGCGTGCGTCCTGGCCGATCAATTCCAGGTTGAGACTGCCGGTCAGGTAGCCGAAGTGATCGCTGAGGCTCATCACACTGAGGTTGTCTGCATTGGCCAGGCGCGCTTCGCTGTCGGCGCTGAGCTTGAGCAAACGCTGCTTGAGGGCTGCCAGGTTGGCGTCGATTTTCGGCTTGGCCTCGGGGGCCAGGCGCACCAGGTCCGCGGCCATCACATCGGCCATGCGCCCCATGTTATTGCTGGAGAACCACGGCTGACTGTTCAGCCCGTCGACCTTGTTGCCAGGCTGCAAGGCAATGCCGGGCAGGGCGCCATCCACCGGGCGGGCGGCATCGACCTCTACGATACGGATATTGCTGCGCCGGGAGATCGGGTACAGCGGGTCATCCGGCCACAGCGAGCGCAGGCCGATCACCGCGTCGGCATCGTTCGCCAGTTTGGCCAGCGCCGGGGCGCCACGCCCGGTGAAGTAGGCGGTCTGGCGACTGCCGGGCAGGTTGGCCGGCGCGGCGCGTTCGAGGCTGACGTCGGTGCCTTTGAGCAGTACTTCACCGAGACCATAAGTAATCGGCAAGGCGGCCAGCACACGCAGCGGTTTACCGCTGTCGGCGGCGAAGGTCGTGGCGGCCAACCCGCACAGGGCAACGGCGAGGGTCAGTTGGCGCAGTGAAAAAATCATTTATCCAAGGTTCCCTTTCAGGCTGGGGACGACGCCGCGCGCAAGGGCGGCCAGAGCGAAGGCAATACCGGCCACGAGGATGATCGCGGCGCCGGACGGGATTGGCAGGTCGAAGACTATCGGCGCGAGAATCCCGCACAGCGTGCTGACGGTGGCGATCAGCACCGAACACCAGAAAAAATCCTTCAGCGATTGGCTGAGCAAGCGTGCCGCTGCCGCCGGAATCACCAGCAGGGCACCGACCAGAATCGCACCGATGACCTTCACGGCGGCGACGGTGATCAACGTCACCAGAATCACGAACAGATAATCCAGGACCTTCACCGCCACCCCGCGCACCGCTGCCAGTTGCGGATTGAAGCTGGCGAGCATGATGCGGTTGTACAAAGGCAACGCCAGGGCCATTACCAGCGAACCCACGATGGCCAGTACCAGCAGGTCGTTGCCGTTGACCGTCAGCACCGAGCCGAACAGCACGTTTTCCAGAATGTGTACGTTGATCTTGCCCGCCAGAATCAACAGCAGGCTCGCACCCAGGGCCAGCGACACCGAGAGAAACACGCCGATCAAGGTGTCCGGCGCCAGGCCGGTGCGGTTGCGCAGGTAGTTGAGCAGGATGCCGAACAGCAGGCAGTAGCCGAACAGGCTGCCGTAAGGCCCGGTGTAGGGTTCGCCAAGCAGGATGCCAATGGCCACGCCGGTCAACGCGGCATGGCCGACGGCTTCGGAGAAAAACGCGAAGCGCTTGACCACCACCAGTGTGCCCAGACCTCCCAGCACCGGGCCGATCAGCAGTCCGGCGAGCAATGCGTTGACCACGAACCCATAGGCCAACGCCTCGGGCAGATAACCCGACGACGCCCAGCCCTGGACCATCAGGCGAAAAGCTTCGTAACTCATCAGGCAAGGCTCCGGGGATGGGTCGAGAACAGCGTCAACAAACGCTCCGGTGTCAGCGCCTGTTGCGGCGTGGCGTCGAACAGCACCCGGCGATTGAGCCCGGTGACGTGATCGGCCAGGCGTCCGACCGCTTCCAGATCGTGCTCGATCCACAGCACGGTGATACCCGCCGCACGCCAGTCACCGAGCAATCGTTCGAACACCTGAATGCCGGCCTCATCGAGGGCGGACATCGGTTCGTCGAGCACTAGCAATTGCGGAGGCGGGATAAGACCCTGGGCTAGCAACACCCGTTGCCGTTCGCCCCCGGACAGCGCGCCCATGCGGCGCTTGCGCTTGTCCTGCATGCCGACCCGTTCAAGAGCCTCGCCAATCGCCGCCGCGTAGTGTTTGCTCAAACCGAGAAACGCCGGACGGCGCTGGCACATGGCGGCCATGAAGTCGTCGACGGTCATCGGCAAGCCCCGGTCGAACTCCAGCGCCTGCGGCACGTAGCCGATGGTGCCGGGTTCGCCCGGCCACTGCAGGCTCAAGCGGCCCTGGTGGGGCATTTGCCCGAGCAGGGTCTTGATCAGCGAGCTCTTGCCGCCGCCGTTGGGACCGACCAGTGCGTGCACGCTGCCGGGCCGGACTTGAAATGTCACGTTGTCGAGGATCGTCGTGCGCCCGAGCGTCAGGCTGACTTCGGCAAAATCCAGGGTCGGCCCGGGAACCTGTGGGAGCGGGCTTGCTCGCGAAAGCGGTGCGTCATTTGACGATAATGTTGACTGACTGGACGCCTTCGCGAGCAAGCCCGCTCCCACAGGGTATTCGGCGCTTGCGGTGATGAACGTTTCTTTCGATGTCATGCGCCCGACTCCTGAATCGCCCGCACCACGGTATCGAGGTTGCCGGTCATTTCTTTTTCGTACTTGTCGGCGGCGTATTCGCCGTAGGAAATGTGCGACAGCGGATACAACTTCACGCCGGATTCGCGCTGGATGGTGTCGACGTAAGTGGAGGGAAAGTCCATCTCCGAGAAGATCACCTTCACATCCAGCTCACGCAGTTGATCGATGGTTTTTTTCAACTGGCTCGGGCTCGGTTCGATGCCATGGGCCGGTTCGACCACGGCTGTCACTTCCAGGCCGAATTCACGCAGCAGGTAGTCGTAGGCCGCATGCACCGTGGCCACCCGCAGTTCGGCGTTCGGTGCCTGGGTCAGTTTGGCCAGGGCGTCGGCGCGCATCTTGCGCAGGCGCTTGCCGTAGGCGCGGGCGTTTTCGGTATAGGTCCCGGCATTCGCCGGGTCGAGCTTGCCCAGCTCCCGGGCGATGTTGTTGACCTGCGCAATCGAGGCGCTGATCGACAGGAAGGTGTGCGGGTTCACCACTTTGCCGGCACCGCGTGCGGCAATGCCGGTGGCAGCCAGCAGCGGCACGTTTTCGTTGGCTTCGATCACCGGGACGTTCGGGGTTTCGCTGGCGGCGATCATGCGGTCGGCGAAATCATCATGGCCGACGCCGTTGAGCACGATCACGTCCAGCCCGCTGATGCGCTTGATGTCTTCGGCGCGGGGTTCGTAGGCATGCGGGTTGAAACCGGCCGGAATCAGCGGCACAACGTCAGCCTTGTCGCCGACGATGTTCGCTACATAACTGTAATAAGGGTGCAGGGTGATGCCGATGCGCAGGCGCTTGGCCTCATCGGCGCTGGCCAGTGATGGCAGCAGGCAAGCCAGCAGGCCCGCCAGCAGCAGTCGCAGGAAAGAGCGTTGAGTTGAAATAGGCATGGGAAAGCAGTCTTCTCTCGGGTGAGGGCGAGTGATCAGTGCCGGTGCTGGCGGGTCACACCGGCATCGAATTGCGCGATGACCTGCTGCCAGCCGGCGCTTTCGAGCGCGGCGTCGCTGAGGTCGGCCGGAGCCGTGAGCGTGTCGGCACGGTTGAGCCAGATGTCCGGTGCGGCATCGGTGGCGGTCAAGCGCATCAGGAATGAACCAGCGACCGTCGGCGTCTGGCTCTGGCCGAAGTAGGCCTTGGCGTTGAGCAATTGCCAGGCATGGCCACCACGGCTGGTAGAACTGGCATCCTGGGCAAACGGGGCAAAACCTTCCTCGGCGAGAGCCTCCGGAGTCGGCAGCGTTTGCTGCTCCTGGCGCAGCAGATGGATCTCGTCCAGCGTCACCCGCAAATCGGCGTAGATGCCTTGCTCGGAAGCGCTGAGGTCACGGCGCGCATCCAGTTGATGGCTGCTGACGCTGTGCACCTCATGGGATTCACCACGCCAGATCACGACCGAACCGGCCACCGCCAAAATAATCAGGCACAACAGCAGTACGTAGAGGGTTTCGTGACCGGCCCCGGCCGGGCGCACGACTTGGATCGCTGGAGTGCTCATGGCGCCTCGATGTCCGCTTGGTCAATTTCCACGACGTGGCCGGGGCCGGCATCGAACAGCACATAGAACTCGGCGCCAGGCTTCTTGAAGGTCAGGGTCGAGTCGGCACCAAGCTTGCCCGGCACCAGAATGGTTTCGTCGTAGCCGATCACATCGAGGGTCACGCCCGGCGCGCCGCTGCCGTCGGAAAAACCGCCGGTGCACTTGATCTGTTCGGCGTCGATGGCCTTGCATTCGCACATCGGGTTGTGGGCCAGGGCGCTGGCGCTGAAGCCGGCGCAGAGCACCAGCAACATGGCTTTGAGTGGGCGAAGAGGGGGGATCATGGTTTGCCTCCTTGTTTGTTCAGCCAGGCGATGGTGGCGGGGGAGGCCTGGCTCAAAGGAATGGATGCCTGATGCATGGCGCCGTCCCAGCCTTCCATGGTGATCCACAGTTCGGCGTCGGCCGTGGTCTTCTCCGGGACGGGCAATGACGCGCCCATGCGGTACGGCGCGCCGAAGAAAATCACCCCGGCCGCGCGCAGGCTGCGGGGCTTGCCGATGCGCAGGTACGTGGCCTTGACCTGCCCGATACAGGCATCGCACAGCGCTGCGTTGAAGCCCTTCATGTAGCCAGCCGGGCCATCGGGCATGGGCGCGGCGTTGCGCAATTCCGCCAGGCGCAGGCTCCATGGACCGACCTGGACTTCACCGACTTCCCGTTCGCCAAGACCACTGTCGCCACGCATCAGCGCCTCGTCGGCGAAGTACTTGGGCATGAAACCGAGTGGAATCAGCAGCAACAGGACGTTCAGGTGAAAGCGCCATTTGTTCCAGAGCACGCTCAGGCGCGAGGGTTGTGCGATCGCAGTGACTTTGCTCACAGGCTGACCTCCGACGCTTCGTTGCGGGTGGCCGGTTGCGCCGTGGTGCCGCGCTGTTTCTTGTTGCCGCGCTTGAAGGCATTGGCCGTGGCCAGTGCCGTGCGCTTGGTCCAGATCAGCAAACCGCTGAGCACCATCATGCTCAGCAGCAGGCCGAAGAACGCCCAGATCAGCTTGATCCACAGGCCGCCGAAGTCGCCGGTGTGCAGCGGGCGCATGGACTCGGTGACGAACTCCAGGGTCGAACGGTCCGAAATCAGGCGCGAGGCAGCGATTTCGCCGTTGTACGGGTTGAGGGTGGCGGTCTGGAACATCAGCGGATACCAACCGCGTCCGCCGACATCCAGATGGCTGTAGGCATTGCCCGGCAGGCTGACGAAACTGGCCTCCAGCCCGGAGATTTCCTGCGTGGCGATTTCAATCGCGCGATCAAGGTCGATGCGCGGCGCAGGCGAGCCATCGGGCGACAGCGGCACCGCTTCGCGGGACATCGCCGGGATGATCTTTTCGGTGGAAATGGAAATCTGGTTATCGGACAGCAATGCCTGGATCAGGAACCAGGTGCCGGTGATGGAAATCACCGCGATGAACCAGATCGACCAGATGCCGCTCAAGCGGTGAAAGTCGCCCCAGAAAATTCGCGCGCCGTGGCGAATCCGCAGGGTCGGGCGGAAAAAGCCTTTCCAGAAGCGTTTGTAGACCACCAGCCCGGTGATCAGCGACGCCAGCAATGGCAAGCCGAGAAACGATACCAGGTACCAGCCCCAGCTATAGCCATTGGTGAACGGCACCAGCCACCAGGCGTGCAGGGCTCGGGTAAAGGCACGGAAGTTGAATTCCGGCGCGACACCCTGGATCACGCCGCTGTACGGATTGACATAAATCACCACCGAGCGCCCGTCGGGGTAGCTGACTTCGACATCCAGGGCGAAGTGCGACTCGTCAGGGCGGCTGATGCTCTGCACCACGGTCTGCGGTTCAGCCCGATTGATGGCTTCGATGACCTGCTGATAGCTGAGCAGTGGTGCATCGTCCGAGGGCTGGCTGGCGCGCATTTGCGGGTTGGCCAGCCAGACGATTTCCTGGCTGATCACCGCCAGGGTGCCGGTCACACAGACGATCAGCACGAAAAACCAGATCGGCAGCGCCAGCCAGCTATGGACCAGGAACCAGATTTTTGAACGGGACTTCTTTGACATGTTGGAGGTCTTGCCTGGATGAGAGGCTGCTCGGCTGCGGGCTTCGCAGGGATGAGCGCCCTGAAGGTCCAGTCGTGGCTTTTGCCTACGCGAGAGGACTGCATCTATGTAGGACGGATGAGCAGGGGAAATCCCGAAAGGGGAAATGAAAGAAAATGTTTCGCGAAAGGCCGAGAGGCCGGGCAACCTGCGCAGGATTTACATTCACTGGAGATCAAACGGTGGGAGCGGGCTTGCTCGCGAAGGCGGTGTGTCAGTCAACATATCTATTGGATGTGCCGGCCTCATAGCGGGCAAGCCCGCTCCCACAGGGGCCTTGAGTGGCCACAGATCCAGCGTAGGAGTGGGAGCGAACCTGCTCGCGATGAGGGCCGAGAGGCTAAGGATGGTTTCAACCCTGACTGAACATTTCCTTCGCCCGTTGCTCGATCTGTTGCTGGGTCAAGTCTTCCTTGCGCGTGGCCAGGAACCACAGGTGCCCGTAGGGATCCTTCAACGTGCCGGTGCGGTCGCCGTAGAATTGATCCTTGACCTCCGATACCACGGTTGCGCCGGCATCGATGGCCTGTTTGTAGGACTTGTCGACATCTGTCACGTACAGATGCAGACCCACGGACGGTGATTTGTCCGGATTGCTCAGCGGCCCTTGATCGCACGGTGTGCCCAGCATGATCGGGCAATCGCCGATACGCAGTTCGGCGTGACCGACACCGCCATCGGGCATGTTCAGGCGCATGACTTCAATGGCGCCGAAGGCTTTTTTGTAGAAGGCGATGGCGTCGGCGGCCTTGCTGATGCCCAGATAGGGGGTGATGCTGTGATACCCCTCTGGAATGGGTTTGACGCTCATGATGGATCTCCCTGTTCTTGTAGTGTGAATGGAAAGTGCCTGTGCCGTTGTGCGGCCGAATAAATATAGGCCAGCCTCTTTCCCCTCACCGAGCGCCCGACGAGCAGCAACGCCATATAAGTGCCATCAGGCAGGCTCCGGCCAGTGCGCTCCCGGCCCGCGTTCTCCCGGCACATCGCCTGCGTTGCAGTCCGGTGGACCAGTGCTGATCAGGGCAATGATCGCCATTTCCTGATAGCCACTATTGAAAGCGTTGATTTCTGCTGCCCGGGAGGCGCGGGTAGCCTGTGTTCATTGCCTCGAACCCAGTCGCCAGGACGCCAAAATGAAACCGATGATCGCCACTTTGCTGATGCTCGCCGTCTCCGTACTCGCCGGATGTGCCAGCCATGTTTCCCCGGAGCTTCGCCCTTACACGGCTGAAGAAAGCAGGGAACTGGCGCTGGAAGCGTTGAACCGCCGCGGGTTGTCCTTCGACGAGTACCACGCGAAAAAAGCCGAACTGCTCGGCCAGCCGAAAAAATCGTTCGGCTTCGACAACCAGGGTGAAATGAACGCCGGGCGATCTGTACAGCTTCACGGTCGTCCAAGCTGAGGCGAAACTGTACTGGTCCAAGTTTCGCGTAACTGTCCATGGGTTTCGCCCAAGGTGTGCGATAGGGTCAACACCTGACCGACCCTGACGGACTACCACCCATGACGCTCTCACTCGACCTGCTGCTGGGCTTCGCCCTGTTCGCTCTCGTCACCTCGATCACACCCGGCCCGAACAACACCATGTTGCTGGCATCCGGGGTGAACTTCGGTTTCAACCGCACGATTCCGCACATGCTGGGCATCACTTGTGGCTTCTTTGTACTGGTGGTGGCAGTCGGGTTTGGCCTGGGTGCGGTGTTCCAGACTTACCCTTTGCTCTACACCGTGCTGCGCTATGTGGGGGCGGCATATTTGCTGTACCTGGCGTGGAAAATCGCCCATTCCGGGCCGATCTCGGAGAGTCAGCAGAGCGAGGCGAAACCGATCAGTTATCTGGGCGCCGCCGCGTTCCAGTGGGTCAATCCCAAGGCCTGGATCATGGCCATTGGCGCCATCAGCACCTACACGCCGATGCAGGGTTACTTCACCAATGTGATCGTGATTGCGGCGGTTTTTGCCATCATCAACCTGCCGAGCGTCGGTGTCTGGGCCGCTTGCGGCACGCTGTTGCGCAACGTTCTGAAGGATCGCCGCTGGCTGCGCCTGTTCAATTGGGGCATGGCCGCGCTGCTTGTTGGTTCGCTGTATCCGCTGATGCTCGAAAGCTTTAGCTGACGCATTGCTTCAACCGGTTGCCCGATGCCTGTTAAGCTGACTTTTCAGGAGCGTTCCTACGCACTATTAAATGAAGTAGTCCTTCTTTAACGGCATCCGATCAGGTATTGGTAACGTTCTGAAAACAGCGCGCAGCTCACAAGGCTGCGCTTTGCCGTTTACAGTCACGAGCTTCCTGATCCCGGAACACGCTCTGCGAGTCCTTTATGAATAAACGTCCGTTGTATTTCGATTACGCCGCCACCACGCCGGTGGATGAGCGGGTCATCAAGGTGATGGTCGAGTGTCTGGGCTTTACCGGCAATTTCGGCAACCCGGCCTCAAGTTCCCACGTCTTCGGCCAGCAGGCCCGGCAATCGGTAGAGCAAGCACGACGCCAGGTCGCCGAACTGGTCGGTGCGACGCCTGAGCAGATCGTCTGGACCTCAGGCGCCACCGAATCCAACAACCTCGCGCTCAAGGGCGTGACCCAGGCCCGCGGTACTGGCGGCGGCCATATCATCACCAGCCAGATCGAACACAAGGCCATTCTCGATACCGCCAGGCAACTGCAGGATGCCGGTGTAGCCGTGACCTATCTGGTGCCGGACGCCGAAGGGCTGATCACCGCGCAAGCGGTCAGCGAAGCCATGCGCGAGGACACCTTCCTGGTGTCGCTGATGCTGGTCAACAACGAACTGGGTACGCTCAACGATATTCCCGCCATCGGCCAGGTGGTGCGTGACCGCGGGGCGTTGTTCCATGTCGACGCCGCACAGGGCGCGGGCAAAGTGGCGATCGACCTCGCGCAGTGGCCGGTGGACCTGATGTCGTTTTCTGCGCACAAGCTCTATGGCCCCAAAGGCATCGGTGCGTTGTACGTCGGTCCGCGTGCACAACAACGATTGCAGGCACAGATCCATGGCGGCGGGCATGAGGGCGGTTTGCGTTCCGGTACCCTGGCGACCCACCAGATCGTGGCCATGGGGTCGGCATTCGCGCTGGCGGCAGCGTCCTTCGATGAAGAGAAAGCCGTCATCGAGCGTTTGCGTGAACGTTTGCTCGAGCAATTGCACAGCATTCCCGGCGTGCGTCTCAACGGCAGCCCGACCCGGCGCATTCCCCATACCCTGAGCCTGACCTTCAGTGAAGGCGAGTTCAACCCGGCAGCGTTGCTGGCCTCGATCGCGTTTTCCGCGACCTCGGCCTGCAATTCCGCGAGCAATGCCCCATCCCATGTACTGCTGGCCCTGGGGCATGACGCCCGCTCGGCCAGTCGCACCATCCGCTTGAGCCTCGGGCGTTTCACCACCGAGCAGGATATCGACCAGGCGGTTCAACTGATCAAGGCAGCCTGCGCCAGTGCTCCGGCATTCTGGCAGTAGGGCGACGAAGCGCCGACGTTGATCGGCACTCAACAATAATGATGAAGTGGTTAGCAGGAGACACGATGAATACGCAGCTTTCGACCAATGGATCGGTGCCCCAGCGCCTGGCGCAAACCCGCGAACTGATGAGCCGGGAGGGCATTCACGCCTTGCTGGTGCCGTCGGCCGACCCACACCTGTCCGAATACCTGCCGGGTTACTGGCAGGGGCGCCAGTGGTTGTCGGGTTTCCATGGTTCGGTCGGCACCTTGATCGTGACCCCGGATTTTGCCGGCGTCTGGGCCGACAGCCGTTATTGGGAGCAGGCGACCAAGGAACTCAAGGGCAGCGGTATTGATCTGGTCAAGCTGCAACCGGGTCAACCCGGGCCACTGGAATGGCTGGCCGAGCAAACTCCGGAAGGTGGCGTGGTCGCGGTCGATGGCGCGGTCATGGCCGTGGCTTCGGCACGGACCCTGGGCGGTAAACTTGAAGAGCGTGGTGCCCGTCTGCGCACCGACATCGACCTGTTGAGCGGAGTCTGGAGCGACCGCCCAAGCCTGCCGGACGAGCCGATCTATCAGCACTTGCCACCACAGGCGACCGTTGGCCGTGGCGAAAAACTCGCCAAACTGCGTGAAACCCTCAAGGCGAAGGGGGCCGACTGGCATTTCATCGCCACCCTCGATGACATCGCCTGGCTGTTCAATCTGCGTGGCGGCGACGTGTCGTTCAACCCGGTGTTTGTTTCTTTCGCCCTGATCAATCAGCAACAGGCCACGCTGTTTGTCGCCTTGAGCAAAGTCAGCGCCGAGTTGCGTGCAATCCTCGAACAGGACGGGGTGACCTTGCGCGATTACAGCGAAGTCGCTGCCGCACTGCGCGCCGTGCCGAGCGGCGCGAGCTTGCAAGTCGACCCGGCGCGGGTCACGGCGGGGCTGCTGGACAATCTTGACAGCGGGGTGAAGCTGATCGAAGGCCTGAACCCGACGACCCTGGCCAAATCGCAAAAAAGCCTGGCCGATGCCGAGCACATCCGTCAGGCCATGGAACAGGACGGTGCAGCGCTGTGCGAATTCTTCGCCTGGCTGGACTCGGCGCTGGGCCGCGAGCGCATCACCGAACTGACCATCGACGAAAAACTTACCGCCGCCCGTGAGCGCCGCCCGGATTATGTGTCGCTGAGTTTCAACACCATCGCCGCGTTCAACGCCAATGGCGCGATGCCGCACTACCACGCGACCGAAGAAGAACACGCGGTAATCGAAGGGGACGGTCTGCTGTTGATCGACTCCGGCGGCCAGTACCTGGGCGGCACCACCGACATCACGCGGATGGTTGCGGTGGGCACGCCGACCGACGAGCAAAAACGCGACTGCACTCGCGTGCTCAAGGGCGTGATTGCCTTGTCTCGCGCGCAATTCCCCAAAGGCATTCTGTCGCCGCTGCTCGATGCCATCGCCCGCGCGCCGATCTGGGCGGAAAGTGTCGACTATGGTCACGGCACCGGTCATGGCGTCGGTTACTTCCTGAACGTCCACGAAGGTCCGCAAGTCATCGCCTATCAGGCCGCACCTGCACCGCAAACTGCGATGCAACCCGGCATGATCACGTCCATTGAGCCGGGCACCTATCGTCCGGGTCGTTGGGGGGTGCGCATTGAAAACCTGGCGATGAACCGTGAGGCGGGCAAAAGCGAATTCGGCGAGTTCCTGAAGTTCGAAACGCTGACCCTGTGCCCGATCGACACGCGTTGCCTGGAAACATCGCTGTTGTCCGAGGACGAGAAGCAGTGGTTCAACGCTTACCACGCCGAAGTGCGCGAACGCTTGAGCCCGCTGGTCGAAGGTGCCGCACTGGAGTGGCTGAACACCCGCACCGCGGCTATCTGATGTGAAGCTCAGGCGCTTTTTCCAGCGCCTGAGCCATATAGTCGACAAAGGCTTTGACCCTGGCGGATTGGCGACGATTCGCCGGGGATACGGCGTGTATCGGCAGCGACAGCGTGCTGTAATCCTGCAAAATCGCGATCACCCGGCCAGCGATCAGGTCTTCGCTGAATAGCCACACCGGTGACAACGCAATTCCCAATCCCCCCAGCACCAGTTCACGGATCGCCTCGGAGTTGTTGCTCTGTGCATTGCCCTTGATCCGCACTTCGTGGCGTTGGGCGTCTTTTGTGTACACCCACAGGTTATGACTGCTCAGCAGGTTGAACATCAGGCAATTGTGCCCGCTCAGTTCCTGTGGTGTTTGCGGTTGGCCGTATTGCCTGAGGTAGTCAGGTGATGCGACGGTCACCCGATGGGTCGTGCCAACAAGGCGAGCGATCAGGCCACTGTCGTTCAGGGCACCGATCCGGAACGTGACATCCAGCCCTTCGCTGACCAGATCCTGGTTTTGATCGCTCAGTTGCAGGTCTATCTGAACCTCAGGGTAGTGTTTGAGAAAGTCCGGCAACCGAGGGGCGATCTGCAAGCGGCCGAAACTCACCGACGAGCCGATTTTCAACGGCCCGGCGACTTTTTCGCGACCGGACTGGAAGCTATGTTCCGCCGCGTCCACGGCGGCGAGGATGATCCGGCATTCGTTGTAATAGCGCTGACCTTCATCCGTCAGGGATAACTTGCGGGTGCTGCGGGCAATCAGCTTTCCCCCCAATCGGGTTTCCAGCGCCTGCAGCACTTTGCTGATGGTCGGCTGGCTGGTCTGCATCTCCCGGGCAACGGCAGAAAAACTGCCCCGTTCGACCACTCGCACGAAAATCGCCATTGCGGTGAGTTTGTCCACGGGATTCCTCATTGATGCTGTATCGGCATGGTCACTATAGCGATATGGCGTCTTATCGGCATGAATTGGGCGAGGCAAGATTGATCCTGTATTCACTTCTGATGGGACATGGCGAAATGACTGACACACTGAATATGCGCGCGATGATGGTCGACTCGGCCAATGCGCCGTTACGTTTGGTTTCCATTGCGCGTCCGGTGCCGCAGGCGGGGCAGGTATTGGTCAAGATCAAGGCCAGCGGTGTGAATCCGCTGGATGGCAAAATCCGCTCGGGGCAAGCAGCCCATGCAGGTCAGCCATTGCCGGCGATAGTGGGGATGGATCTGGCCGGGACCGTAGAGGCGCTGGGAGAGGGCGTCAGTGGCTGGCTTGCGGGAGATGAGGTGTACGCCATGGCCACCGGTATTGGTGGAATTCAAGGCTCATTGGCCGAATACGCGGCGGTCGATGCGCGACTGTTGGCACGTAAGCCGTACAACCTGAGCATGCGTGAGGCTGCCGGTTTGCCGCTGGTGCTGATCACCGCTTGGGAAGGTCTGGTGGACCGGGCTCGCGTGCGACCCGGGCAGAAGGTATTGATTCATGGCGGTGCCGGTGGCGTCGGACATGTCGCTGTGCAAATCGCCCGCGCTTTTGGCGCTGAGGTTTTTGCCACGGGCTCGGCCGGGCAGCAATCGATCATCGAAGGGTTCGGTGCAACATTTATCGATTATCGCAAAGCTTCGGTCGAAGACTATGTGGCGCAACATACGGCCGGTGAGGGTTTCGACATTGTCTATGACACAGTGGGAGGCGAAACCCTGGATGCGTCATTCAAGGCTGCCCGGATGTATCACGGTCATGTGCTCAGTTGCCTGGGCTGGGGGCAGCACAGCCTGGCACCGCTTTCCTTTCGCGGGGCGACTTATTCCGGTGTCTTCACTTTGCTGCCGCTCCTGACGGGGCGGGGGCGTGAACATCACGGCGAGATTCTGCGCGAGGCGGCACGGTTGATAGAGGCGGGTAAGCTCGTACCTTTGCTTGACCCGCACCCGTTCACTTTGCAAACCGCAGAAGCCGCCCATGCACTGCTCTTGTCGGGAGCGGCAAAGGGGCGGTTGGTGGTCGAGATTTAACTCAAGGCTTCAAGCACGAAGTCCAGTCGATCCTGGCCGAAGTACAGCTGGTTGTCGACAAACATGCTTGGGGCTCCGAATACGCCTCGCTCTACGGCTTTTTCGGTGTTGTCCTTGAGCAGGGCTTTGACTTCCTCATCGGCGGTCAGTGCCAGGACCTCTTGTGGATCGAAACCGTTTTCGCTGAGCACTGCCGCAACGGTTGCCGGTTCATCCAGGCTGCGGCCGTCGACCCAAATGGCCTTGAACAGGCAATCGATGAAGGCGGCAAAGCGGTCAGGGTGGCGCAACTGCATGCCTGTTACAGCGCGCATGAGCATCAAGGTGTTGATCGGGAAGTGGGGATTGAATTTCAGAGGCACGCCATAGCGTTTGGCGTAGCGGTCCAGATCCTGAAACATGTAGCGGCCCTTGGCCGGTACCGTCACCGGAGAGGCATTGCCAGTGGCTTTGAACACTCCGCCCAGCAAGAGTGGAATGTAGATCAACCGGGTGTCGGTCTGTGCGCAGATCTTCGGTAGCTGGGTGTAGGCCAGATAGGTGGCGGGACTGCCGAGGTCGAAGTAGAACTCCACGGTTTTGCTCATGTTCAAGGCTCTCCTCTTATTGTTGTGTCGCAGAAGTTACCAGCGTTCGCTCCAGGGGCGAAGGTCCAGCTCGAAGGTCCAGGCATCGCGGGGCTGGCTGTGCAGGTACCAGTAGTTTTCGGCGATATGCTCGGGATTGAGGATGCCATCCTGATCCTTGGTGGCGTATTTCTCGGGGAAACTTTCACGAATGAAGTCGGTATCGATGGCGCCGTCGACGACGATATGGGCAACGTGAATATTCATCGGCCCGAGCTCTCGGGCCATGCTTTGCGCCAGTGCACGAATGCCGTGTTTGGCTCCCGCAAATGCGGCGAACCCGGCAGCGCCGCGCATGCCTGCGGTGGCGCCGGTGAACAGGATAGTGCCCCGCTGGCGCTTGGCCATGCGCTTGGCGACTTCACGCGCGTTGAGAAAACCGGAAAAACAGGCCATTTCCCAGATCTTGAAATACTTGCGGGCGGTTTCTTCGAGAATGCTGCACGGCACGTTGGCGCCGATATTGAAGACGAATGCTTCGATGGGGCCGACCTGGTCTTCGATCTGCTCGACCAGCGCGATCACGTCTTCCTCCTTGCGTGCATCGCAGGCAAAACCGTGGGCCTCGCCACCATCAGCCTTGATGGCATCCACCAGTGGCTGGAGTTTGTCCACACTGCGGCGGGTGACGCAGGCGACAAAACCTTCCTGGGCAAAACGCTTGGCAATGGCGCCGCCCGTGGCATCACCTGCACCGACGACCAGTACGACCTTCTTGTTATTCATGGGTGGATCCCTTATTGGTAAACGATCGTTAACTAAACGAACGTTATGCTACGATTCGACAGACGTCAAGGTGAGCAATTTCAGGAGAAGGGCAATGCGTTATTCGGCCAGTCACAAGCTGGAAACCAGGCAAAAGCTGCTGGAAAGCAGTGCGGTATCGGCCAAGAAGTCCGGATTTTCTACGGTGGGCGTGGACGGCCTGATGAAGGCGATTGGCTTGAGTGGCGGCGCCTTCTACAGCCACTTCTCGTCGAAAGACGAGTTGTTCGCAACCATTGTCGAACGTGAGTTGGGGCAAAGTCTGGCGCGACTGGGGGAAGGGCAGGACCGTGACAAGCTTGAGCGCTGCTTGAAACTGTACCTGAGCATGTCTCACGTCGAGAATCCGGAAACCGGTTGTGCATTACCGGCATTGGGGGCGGAAATTGCCCGTTCCGACGTGACTGTCCGCCAACAGGCAGAGCACTGGATTTGTCGGCTTCAGGAAAGTTGGGCGGGTGTTCTGCAAAGCGACAGCCTGGCGTGGGCGATTCTGTCGCAATGTATTGGCGCGCTGGTCGTAGCGCGCATGCTGGCTAGCCCGGATATCCAACGCACAGTGCTGAAGTCCAGCTACGAGGAAATTGGCCGTCAGATCGCAAGTCCGAGAACCTGACGCGACGGCCCTGCCTATTTGCAGATGACAATCATGCTGCGGCTGGTATATCCCGCAGGATTGAGGCCAAACGGATAATCGCCGGGCTCTTCCACGGCATCTCCCGACTTGGCAATGACCTTGTATCCCTTGGGTGCGCAGGAGTTGGCGGCGCTGGCGTAGCACTTGTCCCAGGACGATGACAGTCCGGAACAGTTGATGTGTAACCCTTTCTTGCCGTGCTTGATCTGTGTTTTTGATGTCGCTGCGCAGCCCGCAATTGCAAGTACGGCGATCAGTATCAAAATTCGTTTCATTACTGTCCTTATAGCGTCCCCGGATCTTGTGCCCGGGTCTGGCTGCATTCGCTTTCGATTGACGCCTATCGATATCCCTATCTGAAGTTGTCCATGGTATGACCCAGGGGTGCGGGGCTAAACATGGCCTAATTGAGCGGCAAATGCCAGAGCTGTGTCATCTCTGTTATTAATCTGCAGCTACTGCCGGTCTGGCGGCAGTGCTCATGGTCATGGTTGCACCGACGGATGCCAGAATGATGCACAGGATTGCCATCCACTGCGACAGCGAGAGGTATTCATGGAGGAACAGCAAGCCCGATAACGCACCGAAGGCGGGCTCAATGCTCATCAGCGTGCCGAAGGTTCTGGCAGGCATGCGGGTCAGAGCGACCATCTCCAGGGTGTAGGGGAGGGCTGTGGACAAGACGGCGACGCCGAGGGCCACAGGGATCAATGAAGGGGTCAGCAACGCGGAGCCAGCATGGACGATACCGATAGGGGCTACGAAGAGCGCCGCGATCATTACTCCCAGTGCTGCGGTTTGCACGCCATTATCGGCCCCTGCTTTTTGGCCGAACAAAATGTACAGCGCCCAGCAGACCCCGGCACCCAAGGCATAACCGGCGCCTACCAGATCGATGCCGGCGGTCGCTTCTCCTGTCGGTATCAGTAACAGTAAGCCGACGGCAGCCAGGGCGATCCACAAAAAGTCGATCGCGCGACGCGAGGCGTAGATCGCCACGGCCAATGGGCCGGTGAACTCAAGCGCCACCGCAATGCCCAGCGGAACGGTTTGCAATGACATATAGAAGAGGAAGTTCATGCCGCCCAGAGCCATGCCGTAGACGATGACGGTGCGCAGGGACCTTGCAGTGAGTTTTGCCCGCCATGGACGCAGTATCAGCATCATGATCACGCTGGCAAAAATCAGTCGTAGTGTTGTCGTCCCTTGAGGGCCAATAACAGAGAACATGCTTTTGGCCAGGGAGGCTCCGGACTGGATCGACGCCATGGCTATGAGCAGCAGCCCAACCGAAAACAGAGTTGAGGCTAGGCTGCGAGGCTGATCATTCATTGCGTGGCATCGTCCGAAAAGAGGAAATAAGGGCATTTCTCTAGCTGTTGGGCAATATACTGCGCATTCCCCACAGGCGCGTCTATATATAAGCAGTGTTTTTACGCATATCGGTAGAAAACCGGAATCAGTGCTTGACGGCAGATTCTGGAGGCCTATAATTCGCCCCACTTCCGGCGCAGTCGAAACGGAAAACTCCTTGGAAAACAAAGAGTTATGTAGGTTTCGGCAGCAGGTTGCTTCAGGTCATCGAAGCCGAAAGGAAGTTGAAAAAGAGGTGTTGACAGCAGCGTGTAACGCTGTAGAATTCGCCTCCCGCTGACGAGAGATCGGAAGCGCAAGTGGTTGAAGTTGTTAAGGATTCCTTGAAAACTTCTGAAAAAATCACTTGACAGTAAATGAGGCTGCTGTAGAATGCGCGCCTCGGTTGAGACGAAAGATCTTAACCAACCGCTCTTTAACAACTGAATCAAGCAATTCGTGTGGGTGCTTGTGGAGTCAGACTGCTAGT